>JANTGG010000024.1 GCA_024763035.1 Desulfocapsa sp.
GTACGCTTCGAAAGCCAGAATGAACGAATCTAAGGCACTCTGAACAGTTACGTTCCGTGCTTTATTAACGCTTCCAGCGATTACGCTGAATGTTTACTAATATTGTATAATATCAGTGGACAGAAAACAGATTGTTCTTTGGGGTTACAACCATTTTAATCAATCGTACATTGCTATTACAGGTACACCTTTCTCAGTACCGTACCCGAAATCTGACCTTACACTTTGTTTTTTCATTGGAAAACGATCTATACAGGAAAAATTTTGTCCGGGCGTCGGTTCCCTAAAAAGACTTACTGCATCTATCTCCAGAGTTTCACCCAGGACAGGTGCAAACATCTTTTCGAGTCTTGCTTGTATACGTTGTCTCTCGAATGGATTCTGCACTTTCCCGGTGAGAGTGATATGGAAACGAAACTTGTCCAGGACGTATGGATATCCCCATCGTTCCAGGTACTTTTCTTCCACAGAATCCAACATTTCGGCCTTACGCCGTCCCAGTTCAGCACCTGTTAATGGCATTCTAAACCTGTCGAAATTCCTTACACAATCGGCTCCAAAAGTAATCAGCTCAGATGGCTGGTACTCAGGGCATAAACATAGGCAATCATTTATTAAACGAATAACCAGAGGAGGAATAACAAATGATAGCCTGGTATCAGTAAACATCCGTATAGCCGATCGAAGATCCATTTCACAAAAGCTGTCTACAAGTCTAAACGGGGCTTTCAATGTAGCATGGAGTCCATAATGCATGGGAGCTCTGGTTATTTCATAGAGTCTGGCTGTATCAATTCCCGGAACAGGGTCTTGTTTGATTAACTGCCGCGTCAACGCTTCATATCCAAGCCATTTGCAACCAAGTTGCCATAGCAATGATGTTGAAACCGGGCTAAAATACAAAGCATACCGCATGGGCTACTCCAATAGAAAAGAATCGAGAAGGGTTAAGAATCGCTTTCCGCTGATACACAGGTTTTCAGAGTTATCAAAAAAAATAAGATTTTCCGCAGCAACCGGATAGGTGGAACGGGCAAGACGTTTTTCTATGGCCGCATTTGATTCACGTCCTCTCCTTAGTAACCGTTTGCGAAGATTTTTTTTATCGACGGTTAAACAGAGTGTTATCACCTTGGAGAAGTTTTGTTCAAAATCTTTTATACTCCCACGTGAAACAGAAACAATTGCTAATCGATCGTCTCCTGTGTGAAAAAGTTGTGATCGAGCAATGCCATACAGGTTTCCGTGAGCCTGCCAATGGGAGATAAAAAAATCATTTTTACACAACAGGGAGAAGGCCTCCTGATCCACATAATAATTCTGTTCGTTTTCATCAGGAAGCCTGGTAATGTATCGTTTTACAAATGAGATCCCCTTCCCATTGCGATAATAGTCACGGGCCAGGGCAATCAAACTGTCCTTGCCCGTACCACTTGCTCCGGTTATCAGTAGAACCTTCATAACTTGACCAGACCACAATCATCTTTCACCGTAGAGATGAATGAATCGATTGACATCACGAAAATCTTCCACCCGCTCTCTAATGGTAGTATGGTCCCAATCCCACCAGGCTGTTCGTTCTATGCCTTCTCTTATCTTAGCATTAAACCGGTGGCGGATCTCTTTTCCGGGGATACCTGCAACTATTGAATAGGATGGAACATCGTGTGTAACTACCGCACCTGCGCCAACTATTGCACCGTTCCCAATATGAATTCCAGGAAGTATGGTCACACCATGCCCAATCCATACATCGTGACCAATAATAACCTGTTTCTTTCTTCGTCCTTCAAAGAAGTTCTTGTCATCTTCGTCTCCAAATCCGTACTGTTTTCTCCTGTACATGAAGTGATGCTGACTCACCCATTGCATGGGATGGTTGCCAGGATTAATCCGGACATCTGAGGCAATGTTGACGAATTTACCAATTTTGCAGTAAATAACAGAACTCCTCTGCATAATATAGGAAAAGTCCCCAAGGGTAGATTCGACGAATTCTGTGTAGTCACCAAGCTCTGTATACACTCCGAGTTCTGAGCGTATAACCCTGGCGCTTTCTGAAATGTGTGGGGCAAGTCCAAGGGATACTTCCGGTTCGGGATTGTATGATTCTATATATTCCATTATTGTTCTCCACAAAGACAGCCGGACCCGTTGTATACTGCTGTCCCTTCTTTCAAAGTCAGTATGACTTTTGGGACCAGCTGATCTTCTACAACTATAATATCAGCAATCCTGCCAGCTGCCAGCTCTCCCCGATCAGACATGCCTGTCAGTTGTGCCGGATTGCTCGTCACCATATCAAAGCATTGATTTAACGGTAGATTCATCTCCTTATGGATGACATAAGGTGCTTGCAGCATTGAACTCGGGTGATAATCTGAACAGAGAAAATCACAGACATTTTCCTGAATGAGTTCCCTTGCAGATACATTCCCGCTCTGGCTTTGTCCCCGAACCACGTTAGGTGCTCCCATTCCTGTGGCGATATTATTGCTCTTCGCATATCCGGCGACATCGATATCCAATGGAAATTCAGAAATCGTCACGCCAAGTTCTTTTACAAAATTTATTTTCTGCCTTGTGTCATCATCATGGGAAAGGAGTATCAGCTTGTGGTCAAGACCGTAATTCAACAGATCCTGAACAACCGCAAAGGATCTTTCTTTGCCACGCTGTTTTGCACGAATAATTTCATCGGCATCGGTTTCAGAAATTTCATAAACCGGAAGATGAAATTTCTTCCAGGTCTCAATCGACTTAAACTGTCCCTGTCCCGGCGTATGATCCATAATTGAAAGAAGGTGTATACATTGCTCATCAATAAGTTTTTTGATGGTTTCTATGGATTCAAAGGAAGTAATTTCAAAACGTGCATGAACCAGATTATCTACACTTAGCTGCTCGCCGTTGGTCTCATGGATCATTCGAATAACCTGTGCTGCAGTTTCAGTTGCCCGATACCCTGTGAGTGCTGCATCATTAAAACCTACAGCATGACACATGGTCGTGATTCCAGACATAGCGAGCTTTTTGTCAAGCTCTACCAGGGCCGAGTTAATGGGGAAATGTGCACCCGGTCGGGGTTCTATTTCTTTTTCAACTGCGTCGGAATGGAGATCCACAAAGCCTGGCATAACAAGTGAGCTGCCAACATCATAACCTATGGTCTGTGATTTATACTCTGTGACTTCTTCTATCATTCCGTGAGTGACGATAATGTCAGCGGGACGAATGTCTCCGTCGGTCAGAACTCGTTCTGAACGTAATACAAAGTGCATTATGCTGCCTCCTTCTGAACTATTGCACTGTTCATACAAGCGTTTCCGGTAACGTTAAAGCTACTGTCCGCCACCCTTGCGATTTTTTGTTTATCGTGGAAAATACCGATCATGGCAATCCCCTTTTCCTTAAGTCCCATAAGAAGGTTCAAGACTTTGTCAGAACTTTGTTCGTCCAGAGATGCGGTTGGTTCATCCAGTAAGAGCAGTTCCTTCGGGGCAATAACCCCCCGGGCAATATTCACTCGTTGCTGTTCTCCACCGGAAAAAGTAAGCGGAGAAACATGGAAGAGTTCCTCACGTATGCCAAGAAGTTCCAATAAATCAGCTGCATGACTAAAAGCTCTATGTTTCGTTTCTCCAACCTCAAGCAGAGGTGCTGCCACTGTCTGAAGAGCTGTAATCCGTGGAAGTACTTTAAGAAACTGGGTTACAAAACCCATCTCCTGTTTTCGCAAAGCGAGTATCTGGCTTTCTGTGCTGCTGACGAGATCCAGTATCAGTCCATTTTTACGATGGAACTCAATACAGCCGTAACTGGCCAGATAGGTACGATAAATTGTTTTTAGAATGGATGATTTTCCGGCACCGCTGGGTCCGGTAAGGGCCAGTAATGCACCTTTTTTCACAGAAAAACTGACATCTGAAAAACCGGATATCTCCATCCCGTTACGCTGATGAAGGGTGAATGTTTTTGCAAGATTTTTTACTTCAAGCTTCAGATCGTTCATCATTCTCACTATAAAATACTCGAGACCAGTAGCTGGGTGTAAGGATGCTGCGGATCTTCCAGAATCTGGTCGGTGAGTCCGTATTCCACGAGGGTTCCATGCTTCATCACCACCGTAATGTCGGTAAGATGGTTAATTACTCCAAGATCATGCGAAACGATGATCATTGAAAAACCCATCTCCTGCTGCAGTTCTTTAATCAAATCCAGTATCTTGGCCTGCACCGAAACGTCAAGTCCGGTGGTGGGTTCATCAAGTAGAAGGAGTTTCGGCGAGGAAGAGAGAGCTTTGGCTATCTGGATCCTCTGCTGTTGTCCCCCTGAAAACTCTTCGGGATAATCATCAATACGGCTGCTATCCATCTCAATACGGTCTATGTAGTCCAGGGATCCCTTTCGTATCTCTTCATAACGGCGCTCACCACTTCCGATAATTCTTTCGGCAATATTCCCGCCTGCTGAAAACAGAAAATTAAGTCCCAGACGAGGGTTTTGATAAATCATGGACATCTCTTTATTTTTAAGGCGTGAGACCATGGATGGTGGAAGATCCAAAATATTAAGGGGGGTCCCCCGGTCATTTTGAAGGCCGTTAAAAAAAATAGTGCCGCTACTTGCAGATATATCCTGATAGATAAGTTGCAGAAGAGTAGATTTCCCGCTTCCTGATTCACCAACAATACCCAGGATTTCATTATGTTCAGCTGTAAGGTTGATGGAATTTATCGCTACAATTGAGTTACAGACAGGACATATTGCTCTGTTGGCTTCAGAACCCGTAAGGTCAAGACAACGGTTACAGGAAGGTCCATAAATTTTGCTTACATTGCACACATCAAGCAGCATTGTTCTTCTCCAATTGAGCGTCACAGAACGCAGTGTCACTACAGAAGAAACTGCTTTTATTGCCTCTTCTTACCTCATCAAAAAATACATCTGTGGCTCCGCAGCGCTCACAGGCAATACCTGAAAAATTTTCCACCTTAAACTCCCGGTCATCAAATTTCAGTGGTCTGACATCGGTGTAAGGAGGAATTGCATATATCCGTTTCTCGCGCCCTGCACCAAAAAGTTGTAAGGCGGAATTGTTGTTCATGACCGGAATATCGTATTTGGGAATGGGAGAAGGATCCATAACGTAATGCTTATTCACCAGAACAGGGTATCGATTACTGATACGACTGTCACCATACTGGGATGTATCTTCATAGAGAAGAACCCAGAGTTTCGAGTAATCACCATCACCATGCATCTGTTTTTGCTTTGCGGTATCAGGTTCCACAGTGGTTAACACTTCAGGATAGGGAACCTGGTACACCAGTATCTGATTGTCCTTGAGTTTTTCCTCAGGAATCCTGTGCCTGGTTTGAATAAGTGTTGCAGCAGATGTTTCATTGCTACTTTCAACTCCGGTTACCGAGGTGATAAAATCACGAATATTCACAGCATTTACTGACCCGTCACAGCCCTGATCGATAACTTTGAGAGTATCACTTTCCACAATGATGGAGAGAGTTATCTGCAGCCCACCCGTTCCCCAGCCTCTGGCAACAGGCATTTCACGCGAGGCAAATGGAACGATATAGCCGGGAATTGCCACAGCTTTTAAAAGCGATCGACGAATCTCCTTCTTGGCATCCTCGTCCAAAAACGCAAAAGTGGAACTATTCATTTCTGCCCTCTTTTACAGCCGTATCCAGGACCTGGAGATCTGCCTGAAAGGTGACATAATGGGGAAGTTTAAAATGGTTGGCAAATCCCATGGACTCAATACCATCTATGTGGTGGATTACTATTTCAGGGTTAGACGCAATGTCCACCCCACCAACTGAATAGCCGCTATGGTGCATGGTCATATCAAGGATGGACATGGTTATTGCCTTGGTTTCGTTGAACCCGAAACAGAAACCAAATCCTGTGGAGAGTCTCAGGTTGCCATCCCTTGGGTCACGATTGAAAGAACCAATACTTTCACAGGCAGTTGCCCGTATCTCACCAATTTTCACCTTTTTCCCGGTAAACGGATGGGTGAATTCAAGTGCAAGATAGCCTATGCGCAGGTCTCCAATTGTGGGATGGACATCGCCATATCCACGCATGGAAGTGTAAGCAAATGCGAGCATGGCTCCTGTCTCCCCTCTGGACATTACCTGCATCAGTGCACTGCGTGGATATGGTGGGAGAGGAAAGGAACGGGAAACATCATAAGGTTTTTTCTCATGGTTATCCAAAGTGAATATCTGGTCATTTCTGCGTAAACTCTCCATGGCACTGGGTGTGGAATTGGCAAGAGAGTTTTCCTGCGGAGAGAACTCTTCGTCATCCTGAACATGGGTCTGGAAAAGGCGAATAACATAGTCGCAGGAAGGACCGAGGATCTGACCGCCTTCGACGTCTTTGAATGCGGATGAAATGCGGCGAAGCACTTGCATTGAATTGCTGTTTTGCAGTTCTGCCACACCAATGCGTTTACAGGTAGAGCGGTGGGCACGAAGATAGAAGGCTGCCTCAAGCAGATCCCCGCCGGCTCTTCGAAGGGCCTCTGCTGCAAGTTTTTCACTATACAGTGCCCCCTCACTCATTATCCTGTCGCAGGCAAAGAGTAATCCCTGCTGCAGTTCCCCGTCAGTTATCCCTTTAGCCTCATGGATGAGATCCCGAAACAACTTTTTGGAAGCATGAATTGCCTGAGTGCCCCCTTTTATTGCGACATAACTCATACTTGTTCCACCTTTGTTGTTCGGGGAAGGGCACAAATACGATTGTCTGTAGTAAGGAAAAAGATATCGACTCCAAGGGGGAAATGTCTGTTTTTTTCCTGTATCTTTTGAAGAAAAGTACCCGATACCGGCAGTGTTGTTTCCTTGTACCCATTAATTCCCGGTCCATTTAAAACCACAGTTGTTCCTGTCGTAACATGCTCACAGGCACAAATCAGGGTCGCACTGAATTCAGGATTCTGCTGGTCACCACACTTTGACTCCATCAAGATGTCAGAGTGTGGTGCGTCAAGGAAGATATAATCCGCTTTGCTTACCTTCCCCTCGCAGGCACCGGTCAGAGCCTTCATCATCTTCCAGTCTCCCGTGGCCTCCTGATAAAAATTTACTTCTGAATACAGGAGCATCACTGCCATAGCCATAATTCCCGAATCGAGAAACGTTTGTATTTGATGGATAGTTCCCGGCCTGGAGATGGCTTCCAGGCAGTTGCGGAAATTTTCCCGATTGAGCAGCTCTATGTCTATGCTTGTGGTCATTTGTTTCAGATACCTGTTGCCTACATTAAATCGAAAGAAACTTTGGTCGACCCGACCTTTTTTTCTCTTTTACTTTTTTGCTGTCTGTGATTTTCCTTTCCTTGTGCTGCAAGTCTTCGTATGGAATCCTGTTCAACACCAGCGCCATACGCACCATCCAGAATAGCAATGTTCAGTGCAAAATCAGCTTTATCATCCAATACCATCGCCCATCCATTCACCTTGTTCACCTGAACGACAGCACTACTGACCAGTGCTTCACCGGCAAAGAATGAACCATTGTTCACAGGATCATTTACAGGCACCATTAATGTCTCTGTGGCAGGCTGCTGAATAATCTGTATATCACCACTCTCTCCAACTTTTTCTGCAAGTAAGCTGAGTTCCTGCACATCAACCTGCTGAAGAAAAAAAATAAGGTCTTCTCTGTTCATAATGTAAATTGCTATATAAATTTTTTCCTGATAACGGCGCTGAGTCTGTCAATAAGCCAGACAGTTACTACAATAATGATGATAATTGTGGTAACGTCCGCATTTTCAAAGGCACGCACCTTATCGAAGAGGTAGAAACCTATACCACCCGCCCCGACAAAACCGAGTATAGAGGCACTGCGTACATCTGATTCAAAACGGTAGAGCACCATGGAAACGAAATGAGGCATTGTCTGCGGCAACACCGCATAGACTATAATTTTTGGAAAACTCGCACCCGTGGCAGTGAGAGCCTCAACCGGGCCCGGATCTATAGCTTCATTACCCTCTGCAAGAAGCTTGCACAAAACACCTGCTGTATGAACAGCCAGTGCGAGAATTCCTGCCATGGGACCCAGTCCCACAGCGGAAACAAAAAGCAGAGCCCATACAATTTCATTGATGGAGCGAAAAACATTGGCCACCAGCATGGCACCTGAATACATCGTTCGCCGTAAAAGCTTAGCAGACATGCTCCTGCCGGGTATAAGTATTTTCAGAATATTTCTTGAGGCTAGCAGTGACAATGGAAAGCCGACAGCGATGGAGAGAAAGAGTGCCACAATCGCCATCTCAATGGTTTCATACATTGCTTGAAGATATCTATTGATATCATAGAGAATAAAGGATGGCGGGAAAAAATTTGATCCTTCAATTTCCGGATTGCCAACTATATATGACCGCATATGGCCCCAACCATCTACAAGTGATCCGACACTCATCTCTGTGTCATTCCAGCTTACAAGATATATGGTACTTAGTATTACAAAGGCGAGGATCGTCTGCCACTGAAACGGTGATGCCTTTTTTTGTAAAGATTCTGGAGTAATCGGAATGCTTGTCATTTTTTTATCTTTCGGAGGGTTCATATCATGCCATGCACCAGAAAAACCTGCTGATGCATGGCCCGGGGGACAGAAAGACTAGTTTTTTGCAACCTTCTTCTTCAGCGCCTTTTTCAAGGCAATCAGTTGTCTGATTCCATCGTAGAGACCATCGTCTGCTTTTTGAAATCCGGAAATCTTTAATTTTTTAAGACCATTCTTGTCCTTATAGGAAAGAAAGGCATCCTGAATAGCTTTTTTCAGTGATTCCGGTAAATCTTTGCGGGCAGCCATTGGAGAGCCGGGAATAAGGTCAGATGTCCAGACGATGTTAAAGTCGTCTTTCTTCCAGTGGCTGCCAAGTCCACGTTCAAAATCCAGGTCGTTTGTAGAGGCACCATCGATCTTGCCCGCTTTCACAGAAAGGATGGAAGCCTCATGGCTGCCTGAGTAAACAACCTTGCTGAAATAGTTTTCAGGGTTGATATTCATTTCGTTGAAGTAGACAGTGGGAACAAGGGTACCGGAGGTGGAATGGGGATCAGTAAAGGCCCATTTTTTGCCTTTCAGGTCTTCGAGGCTTTTCAGACCGGATCCGGCCTTTGTAATAATATATCCGTGATACCCGGCAACACCGCTTTGCCCCACCTCAACCACCAGAGCTTCGGCGCCTGCACGTACTGCAGCTTCGCAGTAGGACTTGGGACCAAGGTAGGCAAGGTCGATATGTCCGTGCTGCATTCCGGTGATAACTCCGGCATAGTCTCCTGCAACCTGTAGTTTTACTTTTAGCCCCAGCTCTTTTTCCAAATGTTGAACCAGACCGCCAAAACTGTCAGACATATTTCGGGAAGAAGCCACCGGGATAACACCATAGGTCAGGGTTTCTGGCCACCCTTGTCTGGCAAGAGCAGATACTGCGCTTAATGTGCTTAAGGTTATGAGCATCATCACAGTTATTACAGATCGTTTCATTTCTCTTTTCCTTTTTTTATGATTATTCTTTCCGCACTATGCGGCTACTCGTAATTCGTTTAATTCTATATCATCAGCTTTCAGCGGAGTTTTTTGTACTGCGTCATGAATTTTATCCACGATGGAATCCATATCCAACCTACTCTCCGTGGAGCTGTTATTTTCATAAATTGCCTCCAGAGCGCGACCTTTCAGAGCATGGGCCGAACCGTCATAGACGATGGAACCGGATGCCACCCCGATTATGCGACTGCAATAGTCACGGGCAAAATCCAGATGATGGAGGTTGCTGATAATGGTTACACCGTAAGTCTCGTTGACTTTACGCAGAACGTCCATCACCTGAATGGCACTTTTGGGATCCAGGGCTGCAATAGGCTCATCGGCCAAAATAATTTTTGGTTCCTGGGCAAGAGCCCTGGCAATGGCTACACGCTGTCGCTGTCCTCCGGAAAGTTCATCACACCGTTTCATAGCCAGCTGGTCAATACCGACAATCTGCATATATTCGTGAGCCTTTTCCAGCTCTTTACGCGTATAGAGCTTGATCATCGAACGCCCCAGGGGAATATCTTTCAGCATTCCGCTCATCACGTTATTAAGGACAGAGAGGCGATCCACCAGGTTATATCCCTGGAAAATAAAACCTATCTGAGAACGCAGTTGCCGTATTTGCATTTTACTGATCGAGTCAAGTTCATATCCAAAAACCTGATAACTTCCCTGTAAGACTCGAATGTTACCGATGATTGACATAAGAAGAGTGGATTTTCCTGCACCGGAAAGACCGATAACCCCAAGAAATTCGCCTTTTCCTACGCGCAGCGTTAGGTCCTTAAGGATGGGTTTCTTCGAGTACCCAAGATTCACAGACTGAAGAGATATCATTGTTTTTCCTTTCATAAGCTAAAGTAACAGACCAATCGGCTGAGTTAAGATATCTGCCAGCTGACCAGACGGAGAAAACTGTCTCGTAAGACTTAAACCGTAAAACAATGTCAGAAACTACAGGGGGAATGTTAAGATGGAGTTAGTAGAATGTTTCAGTTTGGTTAAAAAATGAGAAACTAATCAGGACGGATGCTCAGGCGGAAACAGACATGATTACCAATAAATACATATTGTTATCAAGTTGGGGGGGGGATCGGTATTAGATCTGATCCTTTAAAAAAAGTGTGTAGACCATGTCAAACACATTACAGTTAAGTATTAGAAAAAGAAAAGTCAGCACAAATGCTTCACTTCTCTGCAGCAGGTAATTTACAGACAAGATTGGATGCAGGGCTGCAATGATCTTTCAGGATATGCTGATCGTACGCAGTCAGCAGGGCATCTTTTTTCAAACAGCCGACAGCCATATCCGGTACTGTCAGAGACATCACCGGCAAAAAAGAAAAATGATGATTACTGAACAAATGAAAGGCCGCTTCAAGATTATCATTTTCTTTTACCGTGACCATTTCACGTATCATAAGATCACCGGCGGTGAGTGAAGACTCTGCCTCCCCAGGTTGATCCAGGTGGGCTCTCACATCTCGAAGCGTCAGAATGCCGACGAGCTTTCCCTGATCATTATTCACCATAAAATGAGGGAAATTGCTGTTCAGGATTGCATCAATGACTTCATTAATCGGTGTCCCGGCAGACAGCACGGAAGGCTCTTTACAGATGTAATCACGGATCTTCATGGCACGCAGCCGGTTTGCGTCATGACCACGCACGATACGAATCCCCTGCAGGAGCAGTTTTGTCTCATAAATAGAAAAGCCGTGCAGCAAACGAACCACAATGATACTTGGGATACAGGCAAGCATCAGCGGCAGAATTATCTCGTAGTTATAGGTGAGCTCAAAGATAGTGAGAATTGCCGTAATGGGAGCAAGTGTCGTCCCCGCAACCATTGCCCCCATCCCCACAAGAGCAAAATGACTAGGCAGCAAAGGAGAGGCCGGCCAGAGCAAATGGGCAATATTTCCGCAGACAGCACCAAGCATCGCTCCCAGAAAAAGGGACGGGGCAAATATACCACCGCTCATCCCGGATCCCACACAGGCACTGGTTGCCAGTAATTTTGCCGCAAGGAGAATAAGAACGGAGCTAAACAGCAGATTGCCGTCCAGCACACTGCTCACCGCCTCATATCCAACCCCGAGTGCCCTTGGGTGAAACAGCCCCAGGATTCCGATACTCACGCCCCCGAGAAGCGGAGTGAGCCAACCCGGTACTTTCAGCCGATCCAAACCTTTACTTAAAGCAAAAATCATTGCCATAAGCAGCAGGCTGAGAAATCCCGCCATAATTCCCAGCCCGAAGTAGAGCAGGAGTTCTGCTGGATGGCCGAGGGAAAAATGGGGTGCCTGGAACAAAATACCGTCCACCCAGAATGAACGGGAAACCATCGTTCCGGTGACGGCAGCTATAACAATATGAGAAAGGGAGGTGACTTCGAGATCAAAGAGCAGGATTTCAACAACAAAGAGTGTTCCTGCCATGGGTGCCTGAAAGGTTGCAGCAATTCCCGCCGCCGCCCCGCAGGCAACGGCAAGTTTTCGGTGATCGGGTCCTAAACGAAACAACTGGCACAGTGAGGAACCAATGGAAGAACCGATCTGAACAATGGGTCCCTCCCTGCCAACCGAACAGCCGGAAGCAATAAACGCTGCTGTGGCAAAGCTTTTGGCAAGGGTCACCCGGTGCCGTATAATCCCGTCACGTTGTGCCAGTGCCGCCATCACCTCCGGCACACCCGGTCCCCGGATTTCAGGAGCAACATAGTGGAGTAACGGCCCGAGAACCAATCCGGCAAGAACAGGAACAGCCACCCGCCAGGGAACAGGTGCCTGACTATACTGGAGCAGGAATCCCCCCTCACCGCCCCAGAAGAAACTGATGAATACCTCTATCAGCCAGCGAAAAAAAACAGCTCCGAGTCCGGCAAGTCCGCCGATAATTACAGCCAGCATCAACGGAAAGAGAACACTTCGCAGGGATGGTTTACTCTTTATCATATATGTTTCTGCCCGTATTTCAGATCGATGGTGATGGGAACCACGCCTCTCTTCTTTCGTCAGGACGTGGCTGCAAGGGGAAGGATAAAATAAAAATTATTGCCTCCAGGCAC
This sequence comes from Desulfocapsa sp., assembly GCA_024763035.1. Classification (GTDB taxonomy): domain Bacteria; phylum Desulfobacterota; class Desulfobulbia; order Desulfobulbales; family Desulfocapsaceae; genus Desulfocapsa. The sequence continues at coordinate 12,664 of JANTGG010000024.1, forward strand.
TGCCTCGTATCCAACTTCACCCCCGTGAATCTCCACCACATTACGAACAAACGCAAGACCATGCCCACTGCCGGGATTGTGCCCCGCATTCTCTCCCCTAACACCATCATTAAAAACAGTCAGCGACTCGTCGGCACTGAGATGCTCCCCTCTACTGAAAACAGTAAACTTCGCCCCCCGCTCTCCCTTTTTCGGAAAATTTTCCACATCCCTGCACCCGTAGGCAATGCCTTTACGCAGCGTACCGTCCGCGTCAGCAGTTTCTGTTGTGTATTTCAACGCATTGGAAAATAAATTGTCGAAAACCTGAGAAAGAAGTCCGGCATCTCCATACAGACAAATGGGATTTTCCTGCATATTCACAGGCTGCTCAATACTGATTCCCCGGCGAATAAAACGTTTACGATATATTTCCAGCTCCGGCAGAATAATGTCCTGCTCAATTCGGCACAATCGTTTTTTCAGAATAAACCTGCCCTTGGAGAAATGCTCTTCCCGCAGGAGCGTTTCAAGGTACAAACTCGTTCGGTTATAATGTCCGAGCAGTTCCTCGTGGGTGCTGCCCAGTTCGCTCCTGATTTCATTGCACCGGTTAATAATCCTGAGCGACTGTCCGTCAGCCATCCCGACTGTTTCCCTTACCTCATCATCAATCAGCTGAATTTTCTTTTCCAGCTGACGGAAAAGATTTTTAAAATGCATATTGGGGGTAATCACATTATGTCCGATATCTCTTCCCAGCCGTTTGATAAAATTAACATGATCGAGATGACTCAGCTGCAGCAGCCTTCGCTGCAGGTTATACCCCATCCGGGTCACCAGTTTCTCCAGAAACAGGAGATCAGTATCACTGAGTTGTTCAAAATGAGCAATAAACAGCACTCCCAGACAGGGGAGACTTTCCGCATCAGCAGACAGCAAATCCAGGTCAACACTGTCCGGTAACGGACGGGCTACCAGGGGCAGGAGCAGCAGCCCCTCTTCAACGGAGGACGATGCGTCCACAAACAGGGGAATGTTTGCGATAAGATGTGAGGGAACAGAAGTTTCCGGATCACTGCAGCATACAAGCTGAAAACTATTCTTCCTGTTATTGAGGACAGCAAGAGAACTACTGATCCCTGCGTGCAGGGAAAGGGGAAGACTGACGCAAATCTGATAAAAGCTGTCCAGACCCTCATACCGCTGGCTGAGGTCAAAAAATATCTTCAGAAGGTGGTCATGGAAAATGCTAAGCGGCGAAGCATCATACGCCTCAATGCGCTCCCGGATACTCTTTGAAAAATAATCCAGATCGTCCCGGAATTTTTCTGCAGACTGTTCATTCACCTTCATACTTCCTCCTCTGGCACCTGACACCACAGCATATCAAACATATGCACGCTAACTTACCCGCGGAAACGTCCTCTGTCAATCCGTTACACCGGAATAGATTGACAGACCGCCCGGAGTGCAATAGATGTTGCATGTGAAACAACCGCCGTAATCCATACATACTTCTGGAGGTTCTACAGATGCTCAACGTGACAATCGATAAAACAAAAGGTATTGCCATGCTCGAACCGGACGGACCGTTGGCAAAAAACGACTTCCTCTCTGCTGCAGCAAGCATTGACCCCTTTATCGAAGCCAGCGGAAAACTCAAAGGACTGCTTATTCACACCAGACAGTTTCCCGGCTGGGATTCCTTTGCCGCCCTCACAGGTCACCTCACATTCATCAAAGAACATCACCGGAAAATATCACGGCTGGCATTTGTCACCGATTCGAAGATTGTTGATTTCACAAAACCGATTGCGGATCATTTTGTCAATGCCGAGATACGGATATTTCCCTATGACCAACTGAGTCAGGCTGAAGAATGGGCTGCAGGAGATGCCTGAATTCCACCCATTCCGGCTATAGCCGCCCCATCATCAGGTAACGACAAGTAAGGCCCTGTATCCTATGCGCTTTTCTGCCTCACTCCTTTCCTGTTGCAGCCTCTTCCCCGTCATTACCTGCCCCGTAGAGAAGCAGATGCTCACGATACGTGCCAAATCGCGGAGACAGAGGAATCTCATTAAAAAATTTCTGCTGCCCGTTGTAATGCTGCCTGACCTCCTGCGGCGTCATCCCCCGGCTTGTCTCATAATCCAGTGCCGGATAGAGAAGTGACGATTGCGGCTGTTCGCAGATAGCCCTTATGGAAAACCGTTCAGGCTCACTCTGAACCAGGGATCCTTCCGCCATAACAAAGGTTCCCGAGCTCATTGCATGAATATCATCTCTGTTCCTCTCCAGAAAACGAATCGTCTCCTCCATCTCCGCCAGCGTTTCCGAGGGAAAGCCGAAAAGAACAAAGACCAGATTGAATATCCCGGCACGGGAAGCACAGTGCAGAACCTGCTGTACATCATCAATAGACGTTCCCTTGCACATCAGATCAAGCACCCGCTGACTCGCCGATTCCACCCCCCATTGCAGCACCCGGCAGCCTGAGTGTTTCAAGATGCTGCAAAGTTCGTCATCGAAACTTTTAACCGGTTTTGCATAGGCACCGTAGTGTATTTCGATATTTTCGCTGATGAGTGTTTCGGCAAGTTTTCGAAAACGTCGGGGAGGAATCATTTCATCATAAAAATAGAATAGATTACAAGCATACCGCTCCTGTAAAAATTTAATCTCCGCCACACAATCCTCTATCTTCCGGGTGCGATAGCGAAGGTAACTATGATGATGGGTGCAAAATGAACATTTTGCCCAGGGACAGCCCCGCGAAGTCATCAGGGGCAATACAGGTTCCGGTGTCAGATAGTCATTTAGGCGAAACCGGGAAAAATCCGGAAAGGGAAACAACTCTATATCGGCACTGTCTGGCGCATTTATCCTGAGCCTGCCATCATCGAAATAGATCAGATTGGGCACATGCCTGAGATCTTCCGCCGTTTCTGCCAGACACAAACGCTGCAGGGCAAGCTCTCCTTCCCCTGCAATCAGATAATCGAACAAATCCCTGCAGAAAATCTCTGGCCTGTCTTCTGTTTTTGGGGCAAGAGGATTCACCAGCAGGGTCTCAGGAGCATGCATTACACTGAGTGTTGCCCCTCCGACCACGATTTTGGCATCACTCTGCTGCTTCAGCATTTTAGCAAACAGTGCCGCGAAAACGAGCTGCTGCTGGTAGAGAACCGACAATCCGATCAGGTTGGGATCTTCCGCCAGTACCGGCTGCAGCAACTCTGCAAAAAAGTTCTCTATTGCTTTTGGAACGGGCTGGTCATACAGGGCTCTCTCAGCCATATCCGCCATAAACGCATTAAACACCGTCTCAAAACTTAAAAACAGCGTCGCCCAGTGATTATACTCTTTCAATTCTCCTTGTACGGGATGCCACCTGCGCAGGAAAGATACCGCTTGTTCAATATTTGCGGCAGTCGTCTTTTCATCCCACTTATACAAACGGATGCCGAGACTTCCCTCTTTCATTTTCGCAAAGCTGCTCAGATAATAGTCCAGACTGAGATCAAAAACAGACACGGAAATATCCGCCACATTTTCCTGAAGATACGAGGAAAGAACAGCTGGTCCCAGCGGCGGACAGGTGGGATGGGTGTGGGGAACGGCAAGAAGGGAAATTTTCATATTTTTAAAATAGCAGCAGTTGATGGTCACGGAAGCAGCATTTGCTGAAGGCATCGTGCCGGGCTTTCGGTTCGTCTTTTATGGGGGGAATGCTCTCCCTCATCGTTTTTTTTGCAAACAGGACTCGTTACAGTAACTCCCATTATATAGGATACTTTATTTACAAAATCAACGTCATACCCAAAGGGGTTGAGAATGTGAGAACCACCCTCGTAACGTTCTATACGATGCTCCATGTGTATACATTCCTTTACAGGATTAGCACTGACGCTCAGGTAGATGCAAAATGGAACTCTCGCCTTTTTTCTCTTTACTCCTTGACTCTGTAGTATAGTACAGAGATTATAGTGTAAACAAATAGGGAGGAGATCCAATGGAAACACTGACAATCGGCAAGGTTGCCAAACAGACAGGTGTTGGAATTGAAACCATTCGTTTTTATGAACGGCAGAAGTTGATTGATCCTCCTCCCAGGAGCGCATCAGGTTATCGGCAGTACCCGGATACGACAGTACAGCGCCTGCATTTTATTCGCAGATCCAAAAAGCTTGGATTTTCGTTAAAGGAGATCAGGGAACTTCTTGAACTCCATGCAGATCCACAGGCAACCTGTGGTGATATCAGGCAGAGGGCGGAACGTAAATTGGCTGATATCAATAAACGCATAGATGATCTTGAAAAGATGCGGGGAAGTTTAGAGATTTTACTTGCATCCTGCTCAAGCAATGGGACCTCGATGGAATGTCCTGTTATGCAGGCTATTACCGGAGAGTAAAGCATACATAACCCAAAGAAGTATTTATACAATAAAAGGAGAACATGATACATGGATGAAATGATTTGTTATTGCCACAATTACACAAGAGGTGATCTGGAAAAAGATGCCCTTGAGCATGGGAAATCTACTCTCATGGAGCAGATTATTGCCGAGTCAAAGGCCGGTAACTGCAACTGTGAAACAAACAACCCAAAAGGACGCTGATGTCTTGTTGATGTTCGCCAGGTGGTGAACACGGCATTGGCAAAGGCAGGAAAAGCGGTTCCACAGGGATTACAAACATTGTAGTCCCGGCCGCCGGTCCGATGACCAGGAGGTTCGTGATGAATACATTCAGCCTGATTACAAAAATCGGTGATACGTTCGGTACAGTCGGTTCCATCATTGCGACTATGGGGTGCGTCATGTGGCTTCCCGGCACTTGCCGGAATCGGCGCAGCACTGGGCATGGGGTTCCTGTCACAGTGGGGGGACTGGCTGGCTCAGCGTCATTTGCCGCTGCCATACGGGCGTCTGAGCTTGGAAAAACCGTGGCGATGATTGAACGGGAAACACTTGTCAATGTGGGTTGTCCGCCTGAATGTAAGGTTTAAAGAGAGCCGGCTTCCCTGTCCTCTGGTATCCCGTTCATTTCTTCTTTTTTCCGCTCAGCCTTGTTTATTTCCTTTTGTTGATACATTGCCTGATCCGCAACTTTTAAAAGCGTATCCACACTTGTACCATCCGTCGGATACACGCTTACCCCCAGGCTGTAATAAATGGTAAGATCATACTTTGTGCAATGGATTTCACTGAGCACATCGTCGAATAACTTTTCCCGGATAACATCAATATCCGCATCACGGCTTAACTCAAACAGTCCGACAAATTCATCTCCCCCCAGACGGGCAACAATATCGTTTTCACGGGTGACCCCTGTGAGTGTGCGGGCAAGTTTTTGTAAGACTGAATCTCCCGCCTCATGTCCATAGGTGTCGTTGATATCCTTAAAATCATCAAGATCGATAAAAACCACTGCAAACCGGCTGTTATTGCGCTTTGCTTCCTTGATACGCTGGGACAAGTGCTCCATAAAGAGGGAACGGTTGGGAAGACCGGTGAGGATATCGTGCCCGGCCATATGCTTGAGCTTCTCCTGCAAAGTCTTCAGTTCGGTGATATCACGGTTACTTCCGCGAACCCCAAGGCTTTCACCATTTTTACCGGTGACCCTCTGGCAGATATGGTGAATCCACCTGACCTCACCTTCCCGGGTACGAATCTTAAACTCAATGGGATTGACCATCCCATCTTTTGCCATGGTGTGGCGGTGAATCTTCCACTTCTCCCAGTTATCCGGATCGATAATCTTCTCTAGAAGTCTGGGGTCTTCGTAGAAATCAAGCGGTTCGAATCCAGTCACAGCCTTACAGGAGGGTGACACATATTTATAATGTCCGTCATCTGCCTGCCAGTACTCCCAGTCGTTGGCAAATTCGGAAATAACAAAAAGAGTCTCCTCCTGCCTCAGATACTCTTTCTCAAGGGACTGCAGCTTATTGATAAGATCCCGCAGCTGGTCAATGGTTTCTTCCACCTGCTTCCGGTGATGATAAAATCTACGCATAAAAAACCCTTAATCCCGTTAAGATTTTCAGCTTCACCGTCGCCGGCTGAGCCATTCCCCGGTTGCAGGAGCAGCTATCTGGGAGGAGAAAGCGGGATGGTTAATACCGGTACGGGACATTTATGAACAACACCCCTTGCCACAGAACCGAGTAGAATATCGTCGAGAAGGCTGTGACCATGGGTTCCCATGACTACCATATCATACCCGCCGGTAACAGCGGTATTGATAATCTCCTTCACAGGATGTCCCGGTTTAACAATCACCTCGTTGAAGTCCTGAGTGCACCCGGGAAAATCAGCCTTCATCTCACTGCACACATCCTGAATCCGCTTTTTGATGGAAACGTTGACCCTCTCTTCCCCTTCCTCGTTCAATGCTACAAGCTGCGATAGATCATAATATGCGGACAGGTCGTACCCCATTGACATGGCCATCTCTTCTATGGCATCAGGGATAATATGGATAACAGAAACCGTGCCACCCGCCTGTTCGGCAAGCATTATTGCCCATGTTAAAGCGGCTTTCGCACTTTCTGACAGGTCAGTTGCGTATAGAATTTTTTTTAATTTCGGCATACGCCTTCCCTTTCAACAATGATACCCAAGAGGCTGTACACAAAAATGCACAGATCCCCACGGTTTCTCTTACACTTCACTGACAGTTATCGCCCCTTCCGGACACACCTCCACACAGGTCTCACAACCCAGACACTCATCCATCTCCACAGGTTCTGATTTTTCATCCACCAGCTCCAGTACTGATGCCGGACATGCATTCACACATTCTTCACAACCAGTACATTTATCCTTGTCTACATCTACCTGAAACATTGCAATCTCCTTGTATTATGGGAAACTCTATCCTTCACTATCCTGTGATAAACAAAAATATCAAACATATACACAATAAGAAATAAGGAGATTATCCCCCGCTGTCAATCTTTTTTTTACGCCCCTGAACGGGTTCTTCCGGGTAATTTTCACTTCTCCTGCGAAAACAAAATCAGACGCATTCCCCTTCATAACAGGCAATCTTCAGGACGCCGATCTTTTCTTCAGCATATAATACAATACGGGAACTGCCATACGACTCACCAGCAGCGATGCTATTTCACCAAACATAAGTGACAGGGCAAGCCCCTGAAAAATGGGGTCGGCCAGAATGACAGATGCCCCGACCACAACAGCAAGTGCTGTCAAAAGCATAGGTCGAAAACGTACCGCCCCCGCTTCTACCACAGCATCAGCAAGGGGCAGACCGTGACGCATACGCAGCTCAATGAAATCAACAAGGATAATGGAATTTCGCACCACAATACCCGCTCCCGCCATAAAACCGATCATGGATGTGGCCGTGAAAAAGGCATTGAAACCATAATGGGCAGGCAGAATGCCGATAAGCGAAAAGGGAATGGCAGCCATCACCACGAAGGGAGTAAAATAATCTTTGAACCAGCCCACCATCAGCATATAGATAAGGATCATCACCACACAGAAAGCAAGCCCGAGATCACGGAACACTTCAAGAGTGATATGCCACTCCCCATCCCATTTCATGGCCGGCTGAGCAGAAGAAAAGGGCTGATTCAGATTATACAGCTCCACCTTCTCTCCGCTTCCGCCGTACTCAGCCGGATTCAACTCTGCAAGACGTTTATTCATATCAAAGATAGCATAGACCGGACTCTCAACAGAGCCAGCCACATCACCGGTTATATAAATAACCGGCTTCAGGTTTTTCCGGTATATGGGTTGATCTGCCGGAACTTCCTCCACCCTCACCAGCTCCCGCAGAGGAACCAGTGGTGCATCCGGATTCATTGAAGATCTGAGTCCGATATTGAGCAGCCCTTCGGTGGACGCGCGAAAGGCACGGGGCAGCTCCAGGATAATATCGATGGACTCCTTATCCCGTGGCTGATGAAACAGATCAATGGACATCCCCTTCATTCCCACCTGCACTGCCCGGGTTATTTCGCCCTCGGAGATATGGTTAAGAGCAGCTTTTTCCTTATCAACCGTCAGCACCAGGCGACTGCGATCACTCTCCCGATACCAGTCCACATCAACCACCCCTTTGGTACTCTCAAAGATGTGTTTCACCGACTCCGCAAGCTTCACCCTGTCTTTGTCGGTGGGTCCGTAAATTTCAGCTACAAGTGTCTGCAGCACAGGGGGCCCCGGCGGCACTTCGGCAACCGCCACCGCCGCACCATACTTTCTGGCGATGGCTGCAATGCCTGGACGCACCCGTACGGCAATATCATGGCTCTGCAGGCTGCGTTTATTTTTGGGCAGCAGGTTCACCTGAATATCGGCAACCGTTGGTCCCCGACGCATAAAGTAATGCCGTACCAGACCGTTAAAGTTATAGGGTGAGGCGACCCCGGCATATACCTGATAATTCACCACGGCAGGATCCGCCTTTACCACTTCTGCCATCTCAAGCGCCACCCGGCTGGTCTGTTCAAGCGTTGAGCCCTCCGGCATATCAAGGATGACCTGAAACTCACTCTTGTTATCAAAGGGCAGCATCTTCACTTTGACCAGACCGAAATAAAACATGGCACAGGCAGCAAGAAGCATGCTGATAATGATTACAAAAAAAGCAAAACGGGCAAATGCGCTGGCAATGAGAGGATCCATAACCCGATGATAAAAGCGGGTGAAAAAATCATCAGGAGCGTGATCTTCGTCAACAGTCTCACAGGACAGCGACACGGGGCATTTCTTTTTCAGCACTTTCACCGATGCCCAGGGTGTGACACTAAAGGCAATGATAAGGGAAAAAAGCATAGCCGCAGATGCTCCGATGGGAATTGGACGCATATAGGGTCCCATCAGCCCCCCCACAAACGCCATGGGGAGAATTGCAGCAATAACAGCCCAGGTAGCAAGGATAGTAGGATTCCCCACTTCACTCACTGCCTCGACGGCAACCTTTACCACAGATTTATCTGAACTGGTGGGAAGACGCAGATGACGAACGATGTTTTCCACGACCACGATGGCATCATCAACCAGGATACCGATGGAGAAAATCAGGGCAAAGAGGGTGATACGGTTCAAAGTGTAGCCGTACAGATAAAAAACAAGAAGAGTCAGGGCAAGGGTTGAGGGAATGGCAAGCAGAACCACCGTGGACTCGCGCCAGCCGAGAAAAAAGAGAATCAGAAGAGCAACTCCGAAAACGGCAATTCCCATATGGAACAGCAGTTCATTGGATTTTTCTGCCGCCGTCTCCCCATAATCTCTTGTCACAGTCACTGTCATGTCATCCGGGATCAGTGTACCCTTGAGACCATTAACCTTATTGAGTACCTCATGTACCACGCTCACAGCATTTGAACCCGGCCGCTTGGCAATGGAGAGCGTAACCGCCGCCTCTTCACTATGCCCGCCGGAAGTCCCGAAAAGAACATAATTATCCGGTTCTTCCGGACCGTCGAGTATGGTAGCCACATCGTCAAGATAAACAGGACTCCCTCCATGCACCCCAACCACAACCCGCCCGACTTCTTCCTTATTTTTAAGAAATGTTCCGGTCTGCAGGAGGATCTCCTGATTCATCACCTCGACCTTTCCGGTAAAAACCTGACGATTTGCCTGCTGTAAAACGGGAATAAGATCGGATACTGTGAGATTTCTGGAAGAGAGCAGCAGCGGATCAAACTGAATGCGTACTGCCCGTCTGGTACCGCCGATAAGGGTGGTTTCCGCAACATTATGAATGGATTTTACGGCATCATCCACCTGAGCTGCCATCCGCCGAAGCATGAAGGAATCATACTTTTGCGAATGAAAGGTAAGTGCCAGAATCGGCACATCATCAATAGTATGCGGTTTGACAATGGGTGGTGAAACCGTATGGGGAATTCTGTCAAAATTGGTGGCAAGTTTCTGATTGAGACGAACAATGGAAGTCTCCAGACTCGCCCCCACGTAGAAACGGACAATGAGAAGACTCTGGCCGGACATGGACGTCGAGTAAATATACTCCACCCCCGGCAGCTCGTAGAGCAGCTTCTCCATGGGGATGGTCATCCGATCCTCCACCTCCTTGGGAGTCGCTCCCGGCATGGATACCATGACATCAATCATGGGTACTTTTATCTGGGGTTCCTCTTCGCGGGGCAGCAACACAATTGCCAGTACTCCAAGCAGCATGGAGGCAATAATCCCCAGTGCCGTCAATTTGGAATCAACAAAGGCAGCTGCCATTTTCCCGGCAAATCCGGGATGATCAATATCCTGAATCTTCATGAATGGGCACTAATTAATTGTAAGCGGTTGTCCGTCCTGCAAACCCTCTGCTCCACTGACAACAACCTGCTCAGCTGGTTCAAGACCCGAAAGGATTTCAATACCGTCATCATAGACTGCTCCTGTTCTCACAAGACGCATCCTGGCTGCTTTTCCTTCCACCACAAACACAATATCCATCTGTCCCCTGCTGATCACTGCCGAATCTGGAATCACAAGAGTAGTTTCATTTGTCCCCGTAAGAGCAACTCTTGCAAACTGCCCGACCCGCAGATCAGGACCTGCAGGAATATTGATCTTCACGGGTGCTGTACGGGACGTGGGATCAGCAGACGGAGCCACCTCAGCCACCTCACCGGTGAGCGTTATATCGGCTGCGGGAATCTGAATGGTTAAACTGTCGCCCACTGCAACCTGGAGCAGAAGAATCTCAGGAACATGGGCAAGCACCTGCAGGGTCTGTCCGTTTTCTATCTGCAGAAGTACCATGCCGGGAGAGGCTAGATCTCCGATATTTGCAATTTTTCTGGTGATGGTTCCGGAAAAAGGTGCTGTAATGGTTGTATACTCCAACATGGTTGTAGCTTCTTCGTACGCTGCCTCTGCAATGCGCACAGCATCTTTTAAAGACTTGACAGTTTCCTTTGTGGAAGCCCCTTTTTTCTGCAGTTTATTTTCTCGGGTCAGATTCCGGCGTGCCTGGGAAAGCTGAGCCTCCGCCTGCAAAACCTTGGCTGAAATCTCACCGGCACTGATCTTTACCAGCAGATCTCCAGTATGCACCCGGGAACCCAACACAACAGGAAGCTCAATAATCTGTCCGGCAACCCGGGCGGAAATGGATGCCTTGTTCACCGCTTCCACAGTGCCCACAACCTCCACGCGGGATCTTGCAGTCTCTTCCCTGACCTCGGTAACACTCACAGTTTGTTCCGGCAGTATCGTCTGAACCATCCCTGTATCGGAGTTTTCTCCCCCTTTACAGCCACCGATAACAGAAACGGCAGCAAACAACAGAGCTCCCGCTGTATATACTTTCCAGCTCATCACTTCTTCACCTCAACATCCGTCACTGTTTCAAACTGAGGCAAGCCCATGGCCCTTCGCAAATCAGCCATTGCCACCTTGATATTTGCCTTCGCCACACTGTAACTGACACGTGCGTCTGTATGCCGCATCTCCACATCGATAAGATCAGAGGCAAGAATCACTCCCTCCTTGAAACGTGTCCGACTCAAACGGGCACTTTCCGCTGCCTGCTCAACCATTTTTTCAGTGACCTGCAGACGCTGCAGTGCCTGACGATAATTCAGATCCGCCTGTTTTACTTCCAGATCCATACCAAGCTCTATTTTCTGCCGTTGTGCCCGCACGGCAGAGAGTTCTGCCATTGCTCCCGCTACATCCGCTGAGGTCTTATACCCTTCAAAGAGCCGATAGTTGAGCTGTACCCCTGCCATCCAGGAATCACCATTTCCCTCTTCAACAAAACCCTTGTCGTACTGATACGATGCAAAGCCATCCACAGTGGGCATATTTCCGCCCCGTGCTGCCTGCACTCTTGCCATAGCAGCCTCTTCTGCATGGGAAAGACTCAACAGTTCCGGACGGTTTGCATAGGAACGATCCGGAGGCAGCTGCTGATCACAGCCAACCTCAGGATTGATAAGCACCTCACCTTCCTGCAGTCCCAGCAGGTTTAAAAATATTTTTCTGGAGAGTTCGAGACGATGCTGGGCAATAATCAGGTTTTCACTGGCCCGCAGTTCTTCAACTTCCAGATTCAGCATATCCGCCTTCAACAGATCCCCGGCATCATAACGTGCCTGAGCCACAGCCAGAGATGCGTGAATAGCAGTTTTTGCAGCCCTTCTAGCCTCAAGCATCTCCTCTGCCTGAACCATGGACTGAAAACTCCGCACAACCTGAAACGCCAGCTGGCTGTGAACCACCTCCCGATCCATTTTGGAACGGGCAAGCCCCGCCTCCGCTGCCGCAACCCCCGCCTCATCACGACCACCATTATACAATCGGTAAGTGATACCCGCCTGCAGATTCAAATCATCCGTACGTCCGGGATCGTTGAAATCAATGGCATTATTGAATGTTCCCTGGTTAAGGATATTCCCAAACGAATACATCGGATTATTCGTCTGACCATAACGGGCAGAAAGATCCACATTGGGATAATACCCCACCCGGGCCTGATCAACGGCGGCGGCAGCAGCATGCATGCGCTGTAATGCCACCCGGCTGTCGGGACTGTGGGCAAGAGAAAACTCAACACTGTTTCTGGCAGTCCAGACTTCGGGACGCTGTGCAGCACCCTCCTCAGCCACGGCTGAAAAAGGGGCTGTCAGTAATAAGAAAAAGAGCACTCCGTGTCGTAACCTGTTCATAACAATACTTTTTTATACATAATCGGGGAATTAGCCTATTTAACAAAAAGATTAAACTACAGGATAGTTCTCTTTTCTGCAAGAAACAAAACTCTCACCTTTCCGCAAAAAGATATTGTATAATAGCGAATGCAGGATAAAATATGAAGGAAAATATAGAGTTGCAGAAAAGCAATTACGATCCATTCCAGAATAATTTTCGTCTTTTCATGCTCCTGATGATCCAAAAAGTATCAGGCTGTGCCGCTTCAATACTCGCTCTCTTATCCATTATCATAAAATGATGAGCCCTGACACCATGCCCCCTGCCCAGCCATAACATAATTTGGGGCAAGTGGTGAAAAAAGCGAAAATTTCTTGACGTCCTGCCCATTACGACTACAATACAGGCAGCTGAAGATATGAAACATTTTCGACACACCGCCAATCTTTTTTAGAACCGAGGTCGCCATGAACCCCTTTTTAAAATCCGCCTTTATCACCACTGTCCTTCTTTCCTCTCTGGTACTTCTCAGCTCAGGGTGCAGTAAAAAATCAGTTATTCCCCCCGAAAGCTCCGCAACAGAAACTGAAAACGCTGAGTTCAACGGTGGAAATGATATCAACTATCCTCCTGCCGATTTCTCAGAAAGCGGACTGGGCAGCGAGGAATCTATGGATCCCAACAACGGGCAGGGAGGCGGCAACCTTTCCTTCAACTCGGATGCCGACACTCAGTCTCCCGAATATCAAAGGGTGCACGGTCGCTCTTCCATAACCTTTGCCCCTGTCTACTTTGACTTTGACCAGGCAGGCATCAGATATGATATGCAGGAAGTGGTAACAAGTAACGCTGACTACATGAAAAACAATCCCGGCTCCATCGTGGTTATCGAAGGAAACTCCGACGAACGCGGTACCAACGAGTACAACCTTGCCCTTGCTGAACGACGTGCCATAAACGTCAAGGAGTACATGGTAAACCTCGGAGTGACCCCCAACCGGATTCGCACCGTCAGTTACGGTGAGGAACGTCCCCTGTTTACCGGTAACAATGAGCTGGACTGGGCCCAAAACAGACGGGCGGACACGATTCTGGAATAGGAAATCAATCCTCCAGGAGGCTGTCCGAGAATGGGCATTTCGTGCAAAATAGAACTGCAGGGGCGAGTCCCCTGCAGTAAAGCAAGAAACCCAAAAAGGGTTTGTAAAGTCACATGACTTTACAAACCCTTTTTTTCATTTCATCATTCCCCCCCCTGCAGCTCACCCCTCCCTGACAATCTGTAAAACAGCCTCTGCAACCTCATCAACACTCAGCCTCCCCGTATCTATCACATGGGCCTCCTCCGCCCTACAAAGCGGGGCAATACTCCGGGTCTGGTCGTTGTGATCTCTTTCCATAATCATCTGCAGCAACGCCTTTTCATCCACATCCCGTCCGCTCTGCCGCAGCTGATCTGCCCGCCTGTGCATACGTACTTCCGGAGCGGCATCGAGATAAAACTTCCAGGAGGCATCCGGGAAAACCACAGTTCCGGTATCTCTTCCCTCAGCCACAATTTTCCCCTGTTTGCCGATTTCCTGCTGCATTCGGGTTAATTTTTCCCTGACAGCGGGTAAAGCCGACACTGTGGATGCCATCATGGACATCTCCGGACTGCGGATCTTGCGGCTCACATCTCTGCCGTCAAGAATCACCCCGACATCTGCCCGTTCACCGGCTGCCGGTACAAGCTCAATGCGCGTGTTCTCAAGACAATGACGAACCGCAGATTCCTCTGAGAGCTCAATGCCGGATTCCTGCAGCTTTAACCCCACCGTCCGGTACATTGCTCCCGTATCGAGATAGGTAAACGACAGTGCCCTGGCTACCTTGCGGCTGATGGTGGACTTTCCCACCCCGGAAGGACCGTCAATGGTGATAATTCCGGATTCAGGCAACATAGGAAAGTTCAGTTAAACACTCGGCAAGGGCGGTGATACAGCGGTGATTCTCTTCTTCTGTACCCACGGTTATACGAATCACATTTGTATAACCGTACGCCTTCATGGAACGAATAATAACCCCCTTGTGCAGCATCGCCTCATACAATGCAGTCGCATCCCCTTTCACATCAACAAGGAAAAAATTTGTCTGGGACAAATACCTTCTGCAGCCAAGTTTTTCCACTTCGTTTTGCAGCCACACCATCCCCTGTCGGGTCTTATCAAGTGTCTGCTGGTAGAATTCTGTATCTTCCAGTGCGGCAAGAGCAGCAACCTGTGCCAGCTGATTAACATTAAATGGCTGACGAACCCTGTGCAGCATCTCTGCAACCTGACTCCCCATAAGCCCGAAACCAACACGCAGCCCTGCAAGCCCGTACGCTTTAGAGAAGGTACGCAGGGCAACCACTCCACACCGGTCTTTGCTGTTATGCACAAGCGAATAGATATCGACCTGCTGCTCCAGATCCATAAAATCCACGTAGGCTTCATCAAGCACCACAAGAACCGACTCCGGTACACTACTCAAAAAATTGTACAGATCCGTCGGTTTTATAGCTGTGGCTGTGGGATTATTGGGATTATCAAGGAAAATAAGACGGGTTTTGTCTGTGATATGGGACAAAATGGCATCGAGATTATGACGCATACCCTTTAAGGGCAGGATCGTATTGACTCCCCCCCGCACCTGCACAACCTTCTGGTACATTAAAAATGAAGGATGGCTGGTTATCACTTCATCACCGGGCTGCACAAACGCCTTTACCAGGCATTCGATAATATCATCGGAACCGTTCCCTACAACCACTTCATCCGGAGAAAATCCAAACTTGCCGGCAATCGCCTGTACCAGATAAAAATTTGATCCGTCAGGGTAACGGTTCAAATTACCGAGTGCATCCCGGATAGCGGCAATGGCCTTGGGAGATGACCCCCAGGCATTTTCATTGGACGCCAGTTTTATGGGGTTTTTCACCCCATACTCCCTCTCCAGCTCATCCATGGGTTTTCCCGGTGGATAAGGAACAATGGACCGAATATACTCCGGGGCTTCTATTTTCACCTTATTCACACTCCTGGAATAAATAGTTAATGAAACGTGAGGCCTGTTCTCGGACAGGCTCCCGGGCCGGTAGTAAACTTACCATGCAACTTCTTGTTTTTTACATCTTTACAGGAGTAAAGAACTGAATACTCTCAGCCTATTTGCGGACATTTGTTGCCAAGCCCGGTTCCAAGTTCCAGATTATACGCAGCTTTCAACAGGGTCTTTTCCTGAAAATGTGCTCCCTGCAGCTGTACTCCTATGGGCAGTCCATCACCTGAAAAACCACCGGGCACAGAGACACCGGGGATACCCGCAAGATTTGCCGAGATCGTCAGGATATCAGACAGGTACAGAGCAAGAGGATCATCACCATGCTCACCCTTTTTCCATGCAGGAGTGGGAGTAACCGGAGAGATAATCACATCACAGGATTCATACGCCTTTTTAAAGTCGTTCAGGATTAATGTCCGGACCTGGGATGCTTTTTTATAATAGGCATCATAATAGCCGGAGGACAAGGCGTAGGTACCAATAAGTATCCGACGCTTCACCTCATCACCAAAGCCCTGAGAACGGGTCTCGCGGTACATATCAATCAACGAATCCGCATCCATATCACGATACCCGTACGATACACCGTCATAGCGAGCAAGATTGGAGCTCGCTTCAGCAGGAGCTATCAGATAATAAACAGCGACACAGTACTCCGTATGGGGGAGAGAAATCTCCACGGTCTCAGCACCGGCGCCCCGTAATATCTGAATGGAATTTTCCACCACTGCAGCCACATCACTGTGGAGCCCGGCACCAAAATACTCCGAAGGAATACCAACTTTCATTCCATCAAGTCCCTTCACAAGAGCAGTGGTGTAATCCGGTGTCTCTCTTTGTATGGACGTTGAATCGCGCTTATCATAGCCGGCAATTCCATTCATCAGCATGGCACAGTCTGTCACATCACGGGTCAGGGGTCCGACCTGATCGAGGGAGGAGGCAAAGGCAACAAGCCCGTAGCGGGACACACGACCATAGGTTGGTTTCATCCCCACGACCCCGCAGAGGGAGGCGGGTTGACGAATAGACCCCCCGGTATCGGATCCAAGCGAGCCCAGACATTCCATGGCTGATACGGATGATGCCGAACCGCCGGAGGAACCACCTGCAACAAAGTCTTTTTTCCAGGGATTTTCCGGAACAGCAAAGGCACAGTTTTCAGACGTTGACCCCATGGCGAATTCATCCATGGCAACCTTGCCGAGGATCACCGCCCCCTGATTTTTCAATTTTTCCACAACAGCAGCATCATAGGGAGGAACAAAATTCTCCAGTATTTTTGAGCCGCAGCTGGTAACTACCCCCTTGGTGCAGAGAAGATCTTTTATGGACAGAGGGATTCCGCACAGCCCTTCAGCACTGCCCCCTGCAATCTGTCTGTCTGCGGCATCTGCCTGTTGTAATGCCTCTTCTTCTGTAACACGAAGAAACGAGCGGATGTCACCATCCACATCTTTTATGCGCTGCAGGCAGCTCAGAGTCAGATCACGGGACGATAATCGTCCGGCATCAAGCTCTGCTCTTGCCTGAGCGATGGATAACTCAAATGGATTCATTGTCTTTTAAAAAGCTTCGGTAATGGTTAGATATGCAGTGGATTCAGATAATTCTGGGAACAACAAACGCCTCGCCGTTTTCACGGGGGGCATTGGCAAGGGCATCCTCACGCGGTAAAGACTCGTGAACTTCATCTTCCCGAAAGGCATTATTGATGGAAAATGCATGGGTGGTGGTGGGAACATCCCGGGTATCGAGTTCATCGAGTTTTGCCACATAGGAAAGAATGGTATCAAGCTGTCCGGTCATGGTGGAAAGTTCTTCCTCCGACAAATTCAACCTTGCAAGGTTTGCCACTTTTTCAACTTCTGTACGTGTAATTTTCATTCTCTTTGTCTGCTGCTTTATGGGAAAGTCCCATGGTAATAAAAAACGTAACTATTCAGAGCACCTCATCTTCGCCCATTCTAACCTTCTCGAGTAACACCAGTACGCTTCGAAGGCAAGAATGAACGAACCTAAGGCAC
>JANTGG010000025.1 GCA_024763035.1 Desulfocapsa sp.
GACCGGTGGAAAGTGCCACAGAAAAGATACCGCCGGGTTTCCCGGCAAGGGTGAAATGGCGAGGTAAGAGCTCACCGCCTGTTATGGTGACATACAGGGCATGGTAAACCCCATCCGGAGCAAGACCAAATAGGAAGACGTCCCACGGGCTGCCCGCCCGAAGTCTTCGGGTAGGTTGCATGAGGCAGCGGGTGACCGTTGTCCCAGTGAAATGATCATGGTCCCGCAGGGGATACAGAATTCGGCTTATAGCCCGCTCCTTTATTTATTAAGAAGAAACATCCGGTAAACTATGTCCAGTGCTGCTGCCATAATCCCTGCCGCCGGAAGCGGCAGGCGGATGGGGCTTGACCATCCCAAACAGTTTCACCTCCTTGCCGGTGTACCCGTCCTTGTACATACGGTGCAGGCTTTTGTGGACAGTCCCTGTATCAGCCGGGTTGTGGTTGTTGTACCCGCCGATCATCTGGATTCCACCCATGAGATGCTGCAGGAGCATGGTTTCGATATGAGTCGTGTTCTGGTGACGGCAGGTGGCAAACGGCGGCAGGATTCCGTGTTTAACGGTCTGAATGTGTTAGGGGGTGGTGTGGATATTGTCCTTGTTCACGACGGGGCAAGACCGCTGGTCACGACCGCTCTTATTGCACGATGTTGTCGTGCAGCAGAAGAATCCGGGGCGGCAATTGCTGCTGTGCCGGTGAAGGATACCTTAAAAAAAAGCGGGCAGGGCAATTGTATTGCCCATACGGTGGATCGTGAGGATCTGTGGCAGGCACAGACACCTCAGGCGGCACGCTTATCGCTGCTGCTGCGGGCATACAGGGAGGCAGAAGGGCGGGATGTGACCGATGAGGCGTCTCTGCTTGAAGGTGCCGGTATCCCTGTGCAGCTGGTGGAGGGAGCGGAAACAAATATCAAGATCACCAGACCCGATGATCTGGTGATTGCGGAAAAGATTATGCAGGGTTCAATGCAGACAGTTATGCGGGTGGGGCACGGTTATGATGCCCATCAGTTTGCCAGCGGACGTGATCTGGTGCTGGGTGGGGTAAAAGTTCCGTTTGAACACGGGCTTGCTGGTCATTCGGATGCGGATGTCCTGACCCACGCCCTCTGTGATGCACTGCTCGGTGCTGTGGGGAAAGGGGATATCGGTTCCCATTTTCCTGACAGTGATAGGCGTTTTAAGGATATCTATTCTATAAATCTGCTGAAAGATGTGGTGCAGATAGTGGAACAGAAGAATTTGCGGCTCTCCAACGCAGATATTACGGTGATCTGCCAGAAGCCGAAACTTTCCCCGTTTATCCCTGAGATGCGCGAAATTCTGGCCGCCGCCTGTACGGTGTCGAAAGCACATGTGAACATCAAGGCGACCACCACTGAAAAAATGGGTTTTACGGGGAGAATGGAGGGGATCAGCTGCCACGCTGTGGTGCTTCTAACAGGGAAAGAGGGTGAAAGGGAATGAAGTATCCAATCAACAGGGAACGGCTGGCAAAACGCTTTATGACGCTGTGTGAGATCGACAGCCCGTCCTGGCAGGAGCGGCGTGTTGCAGACCATCTGATTGCGGTCTGCACCGAACTTGGTGCCCAAGAGATCCTCGAGGATGATTCATCAAAAAAAACAAACGCCGACTGCGGTAACCTTGTGGTGCGTTTTCCCGGATCACTGCCTAAAGAGCCATTGTTCTTTGCCTGTCATATGGATACGGTGGAACCCGGATGCGGGGTTGAGGTGGTTCAAACGGGAGATATCTTTACCTCCAGGGGACATACCATCCTCGGCGGTGATGATAAGTCCGGCATCGCTGCCCTCCTTGAGATGATGCAGGTGTTAAAGGAGACAAATACACCGCACCGTAGCGTTGAGATTCTGCTCACCACCTGTGAAGAGGTGGGGCTGCTCGGAGCAAAGTCGCTTGATCATACGCTGCTGCGGGCAAAGAGCGGATATGCATTGGATTCTACGGGGATTGACCGGGTTATTGCGGGTGCGCCTGCCGCCAACCGCCTGAAGATAAAAGTTCACGGTATTGCCGCCCATGCCGGACTTAATCCGGAGCAGGGAGTTTCTGCCTTTTGCCTGGCGGCACGAGCCATTGCCGATCTTAGACTGGGACGTCTTGATGAACAGTCCACCGCTAATTTCGGGCTGATTAACGGTGGTGTTGCCACTAATATCGTTCCGGATCTCATCACCATCGAGGGAGAGGTCCGTTCCCACTCCGCCGATAAGCTGAATAACTATACCAGGGAAATTGAGGAGACATTTCGCAATGTTGTGAAAAACTGGGCGGCGCAGGCGGGCGGAGTTAAACAGCCGTCGGTGGATATCAGTGTTCAAAAGGAATATCCCTCCATGCTTGTGGAGAGCGAGGATCCTGTCCTGACCCGGGTGAAACGGGCAGGAGATGTACTGGAACGGGAAATCAGCTTCGAGGTGGCAGGCGGCGGTTCGGATGCGAATATTTTTAACAGTTACGGGCTGACAACGGCGATCATCGCCACCGGTATGAAAAATGTACACACCATCGAAGAGAGTCTTGATCTGAGAGATCTCTACAGCCTGACAGAACTCCTGCTCGCCGTGGTTCTCGTCTGATACACTCCGGTGATAAAAAATAAAAAACGCAGAAGCCCGCTTCCGCGGGTGTTTGCAGGGAAGCAGCCATCAGCAGATGCGACAGTTTCAAAAAAGTCCACCAACGTGGCTTTTCAGTCCCGCAGCCGTATCAGTCCGCTCTCTTCTTCGGTTATCTCTCCAATATCGGCACATGCCAGTGCATAGTCCAGTGATTTCATTTCGTTCAGAATCTCTTGGAGACTCTCTGCAGGGGCAGCAATAAGCAGTCCGCCGGATGTCTGCGGGTCCATCATGGCAATTTCCAGACTGTCATCCTTATCATCATTTTTCAGGTGCTTCCTGTAGAAAGACCGGTTTGTATGAGCCCCTTCGGGGATAATGCCCATATTGATAAAATCAAGGGTGCCGGGCAGCAGTGGAATGCTGTTTGCGTGCAGAACGGCACTGGTCTTTGAAGCGGTAAGCATCTCGTAGAGGTGACCCAGCAGTCCAAAGCCGGTGATATCTGTACAGGCGTGGACCATATAGCCCTTGTCCCGAACCGTAGAGACAGCGTCGGCAGCACCTTTGTTGAGAGTGGTCATGATTTCTGCGATCTGTCTTTCCACTTCCTTGTCGGCCAGGCTGCCCTTGAGTGCTGTTGCAAGGATGCCTGTGCCCAGGGGCTTGGTGAGCAGCAGATGGTCGCCCGCTTTGGCTCCGCTGTTTAACAAAACCCGATCCGGATGCACCGTTCCGGTAACAGAGAGCCCGTATTTCAGTTCATCATCTTCAATGGAGTGTCCGCCCACCAGGAGAGCTCCTGCTTCCTCCACTTTGGAGAGTCCACCGCGTATCACTTCCCGGAAGATATTTGTATCCATGGACTTGACCGGGCAGGCAAGAATATTCATGGCAAGGATCGGGGTGCCGCCCATGGCGTAAACGTCGCTGAGAGCATTGGCAGCGGTGATTTGCCCGAATTGATAAGGGTCGTCGACGATGGGAGTGAAAAAATCAAGGGTCTGGATAATGGCAGTATCGTCATTGAGACGATACACCCCGGCATCGTCACAGGTCTCTGCCCCGACAATCAGCCGTTTATCCTTTGGTAGCGTGATTCCGCAAAGTATCTGGCTCAGGTCACCCGGACCGAGTTTAGCTGCTCAGCCAGCAGCTTTTACCGTTGAAGTAAGCTTGGTCATAGTTGAAAGTTGGAGAAAAAATAGGAAAAAGACGCTTTCTTGTTGAATTTCATCGGATCTTATGTATAAATCGTTTCTATCAGATTTTATAGAAAGGCACAAAGATAATCGTACTCTTTGTGCCTTTCCCTTTTTTATGAGAACCCCTGTGGGGACAGAACGCCTGAAGTGCTTTTTCCGGCGTTTGAGTGCTGCCGGGAATCTTTACAGACAGTTGATCTCGGTCAGCGTACAAGGTAAAAATGATGGATATGAGCAGGGGAATTTCTGGAGATGATGGCCGTCCCAAACATGAATGTGGTGTTTGCGGTATATTCGGGCATGAGGATGCTGCAAAGTTAACCTATTTTGGTCTCTATGCTCTGCAGCACAGGGGGCAGGAGAGTGCCGGGATTGTGGCTTCCGATCAGGGAAAGGTGACCATCCACAAGGATATGGGGCTGGTGCCCGAGGTATTCTCTGAAGATATCCTGCAGGGGCTGCCGGGCGATCTTGCCATGGGGCATGTGCGCTATTCAACCACCGGTGCCTCCAATGTGATCAACTCCCAGCCACTGATGGTTACCCATAAGGGCTGCACCCTGGCGGTCGCCCATAACGGAAACCTTGTCAATTCGATGGAACTGCGGCAGGATCTCGAAGAAAAAGGCTCTATCTTTCAGACATCCATGGACAGTGAGGTGGTTCTCCACCTGATGGCACGTACCACTCATCTTGGACTCGAACGTGCCCTTACCGAATCCTTTTCCTGTCTGCGGGGGGCGTATTCCATCCTGATGATGACGGAAGATACCCTGGTTGCCGTTCGGGATCCCGGCGGTTTCCGCCCGCTCTGTCTTGGAAAACTGAGTAACGGTGCCTGGATCGCAGCCTCTGAAACCTGTGCTCTTGATCTGGTTGAAGCAGAGTATATTCGGGATGTTGAGCCGGGTGAAGTTGTGATTATTTCCAGGGAAGGTGTACGTTCTCTTTTTCCCTGGCCCAAACAGAAGACCAGTTTCTGTATCTTTGAGCAGGTCTATTTTGCCCGACCCGATTCCGATATATTCGGCATCAATGTGTATGAGGCCCGCAAGCGCATGGGAGCGATTATGGCACGGGAATCTCAAGTGAAGGGTGATTTTGTGATGCCCTTTCCTGATTCCGGTAATTACGCTGCCATCGGATTTTCCAGGGAGTCCGGCATTCCGCTGGAAATGGGGATGATCCGAAACCATTATGTGGGACGAACCTTTATCCAGCCCACCCAGTCCATGCGGGATTTCAACGTAAAGGTAAAGCTGAACCCGGTGCGAGCCCTGCTGCAGGGAAAACGGGTCATTATTGTTGAGGATTCCATCATCCGGGGTACTACGGGCAGAAGCCGGGTGAAGGCACTGCGCGATGCAGGAGCAAAGGAAGTGCACATGATGGTAAGTTGTCCGCCCACCCGTTATGCTTGCTATTACGGTATCGATTTCCCCTCATCAGAGCAGCTGATTGCGGCAAATCACAGTGTGGATGAGATTGCTGAAAATCTTGGTTTGGATTCTCTGCATTACCTGAGTGTTGAAGGATTAGTGGAGGCAACCGGGCTTGCGGCAGATTCCTTTTGCCTTGCCTGTTTTGATGGAATGTACCCGGTGGAGCCGGACAGGAACTTTAAAAAAGATGCCTTCGAATAGGGGAAATGTATGAAGAGGACCATCATTATAGACGGGTATGAATGCAACGGATGCGGTTCCTGTGTTGAGATCTGCCCGGAAGTCTTTGTCCTCGAAGAAGGGGAAGACGTTCCTTCTTTGAGAGATCCCAATGCCGAGATAACGGATAAGGTGGAAGAGGCCGCAGCCTATTGCCCGCAAAAATGTATCTCTTTTAACTGATTTTTTTCTTTTTACAAAAAACTTTTCCAGCATTATTTGCAATATGGGAATGAAATTGATAAGCTATCAAAATGGATCATTCTCACCTATCACAGCTGTTTGATGCTGGAGCCAGCAGTAATCCCTTAGATGAAATTCTCAGCCTCTGTACTGCCATTTCTCCGGACTATTATCTTTTTCCTGTTCGCCAGGTGCACCAGGAACTTGCCCGGATTTTTGCGGGAAAGCACCCTGAGTACCGTAGCAGTGAAACCAAATATCACAATTTAAGGCATAGTTACAGCGTTGTTCTGGCAACGGTCAGACTCTTCCATGGCCTTGCCTGTGAGGGACGGTCTATTCCCGACGATGTGTTGACCAAGGCGGTTTACAGCGCCTATTTCCACGACTGCGGATTGCTGTTGAAGAGTACGGAAACAGAGGCTTCGGGGGCGGCATTTGCAAAAGAGCATGAGGCGCGTTCTGTTCTGGTCCTGGAACGCTACCTTGATGAGCACAGCATCTCTCCAGCCATTCTTGACGACTGCACATTAATTATCCAGTGCACAAACCTCAGTGTGGAGCCGGACAGCCTTGATTTTCCTTCAGACGATATCCGGCTTGCCTGTTCCGTTGTCGGCTCTGCCGATATTCTTGCCCAGATGGCAGAC
Source organism: Desulfocapsa sp. (assembly GCA_024763035.1). GTDB lineage: Bacteria > Desulfobacterota > Desulfobulbia > Desulfobulbales > Desulfocapsaceae > Desulfocapsa. The sequence goes on from JANTGG010000025.1 coordinate 6,292, forward strand.
AGATTTTATCTTGAGCGACTGCCTCTGCTTTTCCAGGAACATAAAGAGGGTGGTATTGCCAGTCATGAGTCGGCAATAGAGCTGATGCAGCACACCTCCTATTTTTATCACGATGTTATTGTACATCGTCTGGAAGAGGTCTTTGATAATCTTGCTTCGGCGATGCAGGTTCATTTTCGTGAACGCTGGGGCTTGGATCGCAACCTCTATCTGGAAAACATAAATAAAAATATTGAGTATATCAAGGTTGTTGTCGAGTCCTGTGAGAATGAGTTGGACGAATTGCAGCGTTTTCTGCGCCGCTGCCCGCCAGTCTGATCGCCCGGTGAGTGTCGGCTGAATCTGCCTGCTGCTACTTCCTCGGATCTTTACCTGTTTCAAACATTTCAAACAGATCGTAAAACAGTCGGGCAACTGCGCTGAAATGGGTGGCAGAGCCGGAACTGGCGTAGGCTTTGCTCAGCTCCATGGCACGGGCAAAGCTTTCCTGAGAATCTGATTCTTCCGGCATCTTCAGTGCCTTGACAAGTTTATCTCCGATTTCATCACTCATGGTTTTTCCTCTGTGTTTTTTTCAGGTGTTTTCCACATCTGTCAGCATATCGTCAATAACCTGCAGACCGCCCTGCCAGAAAGCAGGGGCTTTCAAATCGATATCAAAAGGGGCAAGCAGTTCGTAGGGTGAGCGGCTACCCCCGTCTTTAAGCAGCTGCAGGTATTTTGGAATAAACGATTCCCCCTCCTCCAGATAGATGCGATACAGGGAGAGCACCAGCAGTTCACCGAAGGCGTAGGAGTAGACATAGCCGGGGGTATGCAGGAAATGGGGAATGTACGACCACCAGATTGCGTAATGGGGATCCAGGGTCACGGAATCTGCAAACATATCCCGTTGACTTTTCATCCACAGTTCCGAGAGCTTGTCCCCGGACAGTTCGCCGTCGTTTCGACGTTCGTTGTGGATCATATCTTCAAAACGGTTCATGGAAATCTGGCGGAAGACGGTGGCAAATATGGATTCCAGTTTTTGACAGGTGAAGGCACGCCGCTGCTCAGGGACTTCAAGCTTTTCAAGTTGTTTATGGAAGATGAGCAGTTCGGCAAAGACCGATGCGGTTTCAGCCAGTACCAGTGGAGTATCCGAGTTGAAATATCCTCTGTCCTTTGCAAGATACTGGTGGATGCCGTGTCCCAGTTCGTGGGCGACCGTTGACACATCACGAATATTGCCGGTGTAATTCACCAGCACAAAAGGGTGGGCATCGGGAACGGCAGGATGGGCAAAGGCCCCTCCACGCTTGCCTTCCAGTAGTGGGGCATGGATCCAGTTGCGATCGAAAAAGAGCGTTGCGATTTCAGCCATCTGCGGGGAAAATGCGGCAAACCCGTCCAGCACCATTGTTTTACACTCCTGCCAGGAGACCAGCTGTTCCGGCAGGGAGGGGAGGGGGGCGTATCGGTCATAGTCGTGCAGCTCATCAAGGTCAAGCAGTTGTTTTTTCAGTGCGTAATACCGCTGCACGATATCGTAACGTTTTGTGGTACTGCTGACCAGTGCGTCCACCGTGTCGCTGTCCAGTTCATTGGAAAGATTGCGGGCACTGATCCAGGAAGGATAGCTGCGCAGCCTGTCGGTAATCATCTTGTCTGCAAGAATGGTGTTAAATATATGGGTGAGGATATGCAGTTGGCTCTGCAGCCCTTCGGTGAGTTCAGTTGCTGCGAGATGGCGGACATTGCGGTCATCGTTGTAGAGATCGGAGAGCACCTCCTCCTCACTGCGTCCACTTTCGCCAAACTCCAGGTGCCCCATCAGTTTTTCGAAGAGGGTGAGCCAGGAATCCGTTCCTACAGGAGAGAGTTCCACCAGCAGTTGTTCTTCGCTTTCGCTGAGCAGGTGACTGGCATAGCGACGGATATTGGTCAGATAGTGACGGTAGTCGGCAGTCTCTTTTGCCTGCAGGAAACGATCTGCTGACTTCTGATCCATCTTTGCCCATTCCAGATCAAAAAAGACCAGTTCCCGGTTGATGCGGGCTGCGTCTTCCTTGGCTCTTTGCATAAAAGCACCCACTGCCCCGTTTTTTACCTGTGTTACAAAGAGAAGAAATGCGTAGGTATCTATCCTGCCAAGATTGATCTGAATCCGTTCCAGGCGACGGATGGTTCTGGTAAAGACTGCAGGCTCGAGCTCTGCCAGTTTCCCGGCACAGCTCTCTCTGATTAGCTCAACCTCCTGTGTGCAGAGGTCAAGATCGTCCTGCAGCAGCTCGTCTTTTGGCGAGTCGTAGAGGGCGTCGAGGTTCCATACCACATCAGTGGTTTCCAGTGAGTCGTTCAGCGAGTTTGACATTGGTGTCCTTTGCGGTTGAAATGACGTGAGCGGGTGAGTGTTGGTGTTGTTCTGCGAGTCAACGTATAGCATTTTCTTCTTTTTTATTCAACGATGTCAGGGAAGTTTCCATTTTGTGTTTATATACCGGTAAATCAGTTGGATATGGTGCGGGCACACCACTTTCCCGGAGATGAGGCAATTATGATTACAATAATATAAATATGTAAGGTTCTTTTGTTTTACGGGACAATATTGTAAGGTTTTAGATATGCCTGTCGCAGAAAAGTGTATTGTTCCCTGCGTCAGGTATTTGTCTGACCTTTATAACTTGCTGAATGTCCATCTGTATTGTCGTGTCCTCTGTCTATCCGGAAATGATGTGCCACAGATGGTCTGAAATGTGAATATGAACGGGGAGTATCCGGCAGAGGAATGATCCCAGCTCTCGAATTCCGGTAAATGTTCTCAGGGTGAAAACAATGTCAATTACAGGTACAAAATCGATTTTCACAACGATGCTCCAGGACGGACCGTTTGCAGTGGGAGAAGCACCTCCCTTTCTTCACCCGTTTTCCGGGGAGACAAAGGCGTGGGTGAGGTCGATGCACGGCGATCAGCTGATGAAAACCAAATATCGGGCAGTGAGAAATCAGATATTTAATTTTCTGAACATCGTAAGTTTTGATGAAGTGCTCTTTCTTATTTACAAAGAAAAAAGCAGGATAAAAACAACGGAGTCCGCCTGCAGGCTTCTGGGAAACATGTTTGGTATTGAGGGTGACAGTCAGGTGATTGACCGTCACCTGCACGATTATGCACGTACCGCCGATGATGTAGTCAACTCCCTGCGGGCGAAGGTGCTTGCACCTTACAGCTCACATATCGAGACCACCAATGAGATCGAGACCATGTATAATCCGGTGGATCTGCTTCTGGTGTTTTTTGACGAACGTTTTCATCAAAAGGCACGGTTTGAGGCAAAGCGGAAGCTGGTTCTGATGAGCCTGGCCGGTTCCATCGATCAACGGGAACGGGAGAGCCGGATTGAGAAAAAATTTGCAGATTTTCTTGCCTTTTTGAATGAATATGTGTGGAGTTCGAGCCTGAAGATCGGTGAGCTTGACGTCTGTTATCTTTTCAGCAAGCACAGTCAGCTTGATTTCAGCTGTACGGAAGTGAAGGTGCTTGGCGAGGAGGAGGCGGCAGAGGTGGAGCTGTCAGCCGGAGAAAAGCTGACCCTCGCCAAGCGGCGTCGTTTCAACGACCGGGGCAGTGATATCCCGGTGTATGTGACCATTCGCAAGAAACCTCCGGCAGCCAAGGTGCTGAAACTTTTGCGCAAGAATGAGAAAAATCCTGCCACTGCCGTTGATGATGAGCTGGGACTGATGGCAGTGTTGAACTCGGTGAGTGATGTGAAACGTTTTTTACGGCATCTCACCAGAAGTGCGGTACAGGCGGACTCCTTCATGACCCTGGAAGATATCTCCGACACGCTCACCGGCGGTGAGTATAGCGGGTCGGCAACGGGAAGCTCGGCAAAAACCCCCATGCTCAAATTTTTTGCCCGTCTCGGTGGAATGCGGGTGGAGTTTATTATTCATACGAACCGCTCCTACCTCAACTATATCTATCAGCGTGATGTGGCACATGATGAGTATGAGGTAAAACGTATCTTTGATACCGGTGTGGCGGAATTTCTCTTTCCGGCAGATATCTATCATCTTGATATGGAGACCATTCGATCCACTCAGCTTGCCCGTTTTCGTAAGCAGATTGAGGAGTACTGAGTGCTGGAGAATCAAACCGAATCCGAATAAAGCAGAAGAGGCTTTTTAATGAACGAAGAAAAGAACACAACTGTCCATGATGCAGATATTTCCCGTCTGGAGATGATGCGGACCTACCTTGTCAGTCTCATGGATGATGCAAATTGTGAAAAACTGGCACACTGCAGCCCCGATATTATTGAACCTATCTATAACGGTTCCACCCGCATGAGCCCTGCGTCCATCTTTATAAACGACGGATCTGCAGAAGATATGGCGTATATTCGTAAAAAGGCCCTTGAGGCGGGTGAGGAGTTCCGGCTGAACCGAGCTGATCACACCTGTCATTTCGACGGACCGGGTGACCAGGGCAGGGACACGGAAAACACTAAATACCTGGCATATACCGATACCAAGATAAGTTCACTGCAGAAGAAAATCGAGCATCGGGCAGGTGTGGTGGAGGTGAGAAATATCATTACAGATATCATGGATTCAAAAGAGATGATCGTCTCCTTTATCTCCCGTGGACCCATCGGAAGTGCCGTGTCGGACCCGACCCTGCAGGTCACCGATTCCTACTATGTCATTCACAGTGAATATATCCTTTACCGGATGATGGATCCCCTCTCTTTTTCCAGGGATATTGCTGAAAAGGGCTATATGTTTATCAACTATCACAGTGCCGGGGAATTGACGAAGAGCAATGTATCTGCAAATTTGGATAAGCGTCGCATCTATATGGATGTTGAACGTTTTCGTTCCTATTCATGCAATAATCAGTATGCCGGAAATTCCATTGCCCCCAAAAAAATCAATCATCGCTTTGCCAATATGAACAATATCCGCAATCATTTTGGTGAGCGTCTTGATGAGCACATGTTTATCACCGGTTTTGATATGGAAGACGAGGTTATTTATTTTGCCGGCGCCTACCCGTCCGGCTGCGGGAAGACAGGTACTGCCATGACAGGCACCCATCTGGTGGGTGATGATCTGGCAAAGATCTTTGTTGATCGACTGAGCGGGGAGGTGCGGGCAGTCAATCCTGAAAGAGGGATGTTCGGCATCATCGATGGGGTGAATCTTGAAGACGACCCGGAGACCATGGCAGTGCTTGCTGGAAGGGACAGTGAGGTGATCTTCTCCAATCTTCTGGTGTCGGACGGGAAACCATGCTGGAACGGAATGGGGGGTGATCTGCCGGAGACAGGCAGGAATTTTGAAGGAGAATGGACGGCAAAGTCGGGCAAACCCGCATCACACAAAAATGCCAGGTTTACCATCTCTCTGGACGCACTGGTCAATTACGACTCTTCCTGTGAATCCCCTGAAGGAGTAAAACTCAGCGGATTACTCTACGGTGGTCGTGATTACACCACAATGCCGACCATTGTTATGGCACATGATTGGGTGAGCAGTGTGGTGCATGGAGCGATTATCCGTTCTGCCACCACTGCCACAGAAATTGGTGCGGACGGAAGTGAGAAGCGATCCCCATTTGCCAACGAAGCCTTTTTTCCGGCACCCCTTGCCCATTATATTAAACATTACATGGCATTTGGGAAAAACAGCAATATTGCAGATGGGAATCTGCCGTCCGGTTTTCAGGTGAACTACTGGCTGCATAAAAGCGGTCGCGGCACACTGGCAGAAGGGGAGAAGGACGGGTTGATCGGGGAGAAACGCGATACCAAGGTATGGATGCGGATCATGGCCCTGATGCACAAGAGGGCAGTGGAATCCATCTGGACACCCATCGGTCGTATTCCTAAATATCAGGATCTGAAAAAGCTGTTTGCTGAGGTTATCGACAAAGAGTATGACAAGGGGGTCTACATGAAACAATTTTCCCTGTACACCGATAACCTGATTGAGCGGGTGGATATGTCAATCAACGAGTTTGCCAAGGAAAAGGGGATGCCCGATGAATTTTTCCATACTCTTGATACCTGGCACCGCGATCTTGCAGCTCTTCGCGCAACCATTGGTCCCATCGTGACTCCGGATCAGATGATTGAATACGTGGCGGCGAATCAGCCCCGCTGATGCGTTCAGCGGGGAGTATGATCTTCGTGTTTAGCTTCAGTCCCGGTTGAGCAGGAGCAGGGAGATGGCGGGCACAATCACCGGTTGGATATTGACGGTAAATGTGAGGCTGTTTGCCTGCGGGTCATTCTTGTCGATAATAACTTTCCGGGTTCCCGGTGAGGAGGGTTCTATGGAGAGACTGATGTTGTCGTGGGCAGTGATTTCTTCGGTAACTGGAATGGAAAAGCCCTCGTAACGGTTTTGCGGCAGACAGCAGCCGTCTTCCTTGACCGTTATGGTCGTTGTTCCCGCAGCAGTATCATTTTTGAGCAGGGTGACGGTAAAATCGACGTCATTTCGGATAAGCCCCCATGTACACGCCCGAAGGACTACGGAACCGGTGACATCGGAGGGGGGCAGTGTGCCGCGGTTGGGCAGTTTCCCGTCTGTGAAAGTCTTGGCGAGGTTTATCTGTTTGTTTTTTTCAGGGGGGGCAGGTGAGAGGGTGGCAGTATCCTGCAGGAACAGTGTGGCTGTACTTTGTGCTGCACCGGAAAATTCCGGTAGTGCAGTGAGCAGAACAAGCAGGAACGGTAATATGATTTTAAGGCAATATACTGGTTTCATTTTTGAGCCCTTTTTCCAAATGGTAGTATTTTACATGTCTGTTGCGAACCGGATGACAGTGGCGCATTTCAGTACGTTTGTTTGACGCAGGAACAGCCTTTTAAGCAATTCGCTAAACAGTAAAACACGAAAGGGTAACTGTGTAAATAGTTAAATTTGTTTATCTTTGTATCTTACTGTAACTGCATTGAAATACGTGGCAGGCTGTTGCGTGTCAGGTGGGGATGTGGAGAGCGTGCGTTTATCGTTCCATAAATTCAACCACATGGAATGAAGAAAACAGCCACTTGCCATCTGTTTTGACTGCCCTGATGTCAAACTCGTAGGCATCGGTGAAGCGGCCGTTCATGGTGTTTCCCTTCAGACGCAGGGTGGTGGAAATTGCTGCCTGTCTGCCGGTTATCTGAACCGTGATGTCGTGGAAAGTGAAACGGGTGGCAACCATCTGTTTTTTCATCATCAGCAGATGGTTGCTGATCTCCTTTTGGCTGAGATCCCGGTCAAGATCCAGGGAATCAATGCTGACTCTGCAGGGAATGGCACAGAGTTTTGCTGTGAGTGATGCTTTTTTAAGGGCTTCGAGCATGGGTTCCTGCTGCGGGGTGGAGCAGTAGTCGGCAAGGGATGAGAGATTGCTGCGGATCTTCTTTTCGTCTCCCGGGAGAAGAAAGAAGGTGATGACGGCAGTGAGCAGCAGCAGGACTGCGATAATTGATTTTCTGTTGATCATGGGATGACGCCCCCGATAATTCGGTTTACAGGGATCTGTCCAAAGCGGTGACGGGACATAATGGTGTTGCGGTTGTCGCCCACCACGTACACATGACCGGGTTTAATCGTGCGCTCGGACAGATCCCAGTTAGAGGTATAACGGACGTATGGTTCAGGAGTGCGTTGTCCATTCACAAAGAGAATCCCTTTCCGGAAGGCAACGGTATCTCCGGCAAGGGCGATAATTCGCTTTAAAAGCATTACTTTTCTGCCGGCGTAACGAAGGGTCACCACATCGGAACGGGCAGGTTTGGAAAAGAGGTACTGCAGTCGCCAGCAGAAGGCAAAGGAGTTATCTCTGTAGGTTGGCTCCATGCTCTGACCCTGAATACGCAGGGGGATAAGCAGATAGTTAAAAATCAGCAGGCAGGAAATACTCAGTAGGAGAACACGCAGAAGAAAGGCTCTGGTAAGACTGGGCAGAAAAAACTTCCTGAGCGGCAATGGTCGCATGTGTCGGGTCGTGCAGATTGCCTAGTCGGCGTTGGGGGTGAAGAGGATATCCCCTGAACTGTTTTTATAGGCACCGATGGCGTCCTGTCCGTCAGGGGAAGTGAGCCAGATAATCAGATTCATGGCAAGGCGATACTCCACGTGGGGGTGATTTCTCTGGTTGACGATCATTGCCCCATACTGCTTGTAGAGGACAGGGTCATTTTCCAGGAGGATGACGAGGTTCGGATCCTCCTTGTGCTGCATGGCGAGCCAGCTTCCTCTGTCCGCCAGAGTGTAGGCCTGGTTGGCGGAGGCGGTGCGGATGGTTGTCTCCATATCCTGATTCAGCGACCGGTACCACCTGTTATGCAGCCCGGGCATCCTGCCGGTGCTGATCCATATCCGGTTTTCAAGCATATTGGTGTCGGAGTTGTCTCCCCGGGAGACAAACAGGGATTTTTTCTCCCTGATTCTGGTAAAGGCTTCGGAGCTGTTTTTGCTGGATTTCACAGCGGCGGGGTCACTGTCAGGTCCGAGGATCACAAAGTCGTCGTACATGATGTCGTGCCGGTCCAGGAAGAACTCTTCTTTAACAAGCTCTAGTTCCATCTCTTTATTATGGGTGATAAGGCAGTCAACCTCCCCGTTTTTTCCCATTTCCAGGGCTTTTTCACCGTCAACAACAATACGTTTTACTTCAATGCCGCTGTCTGCGGTGAACAGTGGGAGGAGGTAGTCCAGTATCCCGGTATTTTGGGTGGCAACTGTGGTGGCGCATTTGATACTCTCCCGGGCATGAAGAGAGGCAGGCAGGAGGAGAGTCAGAACGATAAAAAGAGAAAAGATATGTTTTTTCATGGCGTTGTCTCTGCGTGGTGATTTCGGTATGTCAGTCTGCTTTTGGCACAGTAATTCGGATCTCTATAGTTTTAGCCCCTTTTGTACCGATTTTCAAGGAATTGACAAATCCACTCACCGTTCCTGCCAATGCATCCTGGACGAAGCCTTTCATGGGGATACGGCTGCCGTTTATCAGGAGGGTGGAATGATCCGCCCCTTTGGCGGCATCCTGCAGAAATCGTTTTTCGATAAATGAGGCAATTTCGGCAGATTCGTTCAGGCGAAAAATGTGGTCTCCGCTGATCTTTTCGTCACTGGCAACAGCAATTACGCCTGTGACCTGATCCCGCAGCAGGGATTCGGCGTTACGGAATACTTCAATCTTGGCAACCTGCCTGGCATGCTTGAAACCTTCGCCGATTACAATATCCACTTCGGGGAAAAACCGGTGTGCCAGGCTGGAGAGGGAGGTTCCGGGATTGTCGCTGAGCATCACCATCTGGTCCGGTGCCACCAGCATCACGGAATCTGCCCCTGCCTTGCGGTGGGTGTCTGTGTCGCTGCCGGGGGTATCGAAAACGATGCCGGTATCTTTGGTGGATTTGATAACAGCCACCTGATAGCCATGTGATTTCAGGTGGGAGACCACCTGGGAGGCGAGGGTGGTTTTGCCGCTGTCATGCCAGCCGATAAATGTGACGATGGGTACCATAATGGCTGAAATAAATACCGGTTTTCCTCAAAAAAAGCAATACTCCTATTGTTTTCCCCGGATGCTCAAATTAGTATGTCGGCTTTACCTGCTGTTTGTTGCTCTGTTCGGGCAAGCGGCGACATCAATAGAGCTGATGCTAATCACGAAAAACACTCTACAGCACACAATACCAGCTGAACGGGATATCTTTCAAGTAGTGAACAGGGAAAATATATGGGACAGGACGTAGACGTAACATTAAAACATACAACAGTTGTTCTTTCCACGGACGGCCGGGACGAGCAGAACGAAACCCTTGCCGTTGAGGTGCCCTATAAGGTCGCCCTTAACGATAAAAATATCGGGGCATCCATGGTCCTTGAAACCGGACTGGAGGCCTTTGGAGTCGGTTTTCTCTTCGGCCAGGGTTATATCCAGACCGCGGAGCAGGTGAAAGAGGTTCTGGTCTGTAATCAGGGCAGGATAGCCGTGTATGCTGATGTGGATGAGGCGGATGAACCCAAAGAGGTGATTATCACCTCGGGCTGCGGCGGAACCGGAAAAATTTCACGGGAGATGCTGGAAGGGGCGTTTGATCCTCTGCAGGAGGCGACTATCACCATGGATGAAGTCTCAGAGTTTATCCGCAGCGTTCTCCATGGTTCAGATCTTGGTGCCGAGACGCACTGTGTGCATGGCTGCGGTCTTTGGGCGCATGGAAAGATGCAGGCTTTTTACGAAGATGTGGGCAGGCATAACGCGGTTGATAAGATCATTGGGGCGATACTCCTGGGCAGAGTTCCGACAGATGGTGCCGTGTACACCACCGGGCGTCTTACCTCCGATATGGTATTGAAATGTGCCCGCATGGGAATTCCCATCGTCATGTCCCGCACCTCTCCCTCCTCCCTGGGGCTTGCCATTGCCCGGCGGGCAGGAGTTACACTTGTGGGGTATGCCCGCCCGGGCAGGCTTAATGTCTTCAATGCACCGGAGCGAATAAAACAAGGCTGAAAGTGATTACCATCAAAGCACAGTGAATCTGGATTTGATCCAGGAGCTCGCCCTTGCGGGCGATTCAAGGTGTTGCCAGACCTGGAAAATCGCTCGCAGGGACGGAGCTCCTACAGTTCCATTTTGCATTTACCTGAGCTTCGGTGGTAATCACGAAACTGAATGTAACCATTCAGCGTAATCGTTGGGAACGTAAAAAAAGCACGAAGATGAGGTGCTCTGAATAATTACAACTGAATACCAGTGACAAGGCAGCAGGATTGTTAAATCCTGAAAATCGTTTTATTCCGTCCCGAGTTCTTGGCACTGTAAAGCAGATCGTCTGCCCGGTGCAGCAGTTCATCGAGGGTGGCATCCTCGTCGCTGAGCTGAACCACACCCAGACTAATGGTGCATTGGACAACGTGGTCTTCTTCAAGCCTGATCCGCAGCCGGGCAATCTTTTCCCTGATTTTTTCAAGATTTGTCCGGATATCATCCGGGTCGGGATTGCGGCCGATAATGGCAAACTCCTCCCCGCCCAGCCGTCCGAAAACAGCCCCCTCTGCCAGGTGTTTGCTGATGGTTTCAGTAACTGCAATGATCACCAGATCTCCCACCGGATGCCCGTAGGTGTCATTGATCGACTTGAAGGTGTCAATGTCGATCATGGTTGCGTACAGGTCGGAGGGTCTGTTCTGAAAGAGTGCACTGGCGAGTTCAAAAAATTTGCGGCGGTTAAAGATGCCGGTCAGCGCATCATGGGAGGCGAGATAATCGAGTTTCTCAACCATTCCCTGCAGGTCTTCCGTGCGTTCATTCACCTTTTTATCGAGGGTTTTGATGTTGTCTTCGATGGTATCGAGCATGCCGTCAAAGGTCTGGGCGAGGGTGCCGATTTCATCGCTTGTACGGATATTGCTCCGCACACTCAGGTCTCCGTTTTTAACCCTGCGGGCGTTCTCGGATAATGTTTCAATGGGTGTCAGCAGTTTCTTGAAAAAATAGGCACTGGTCCCCAGTGCCAGAAGCAGCAGGATGGATGAGGTGAGCCAGATATACTGCTGCATCCTGGTGGCGGCGGAGTTGATTTCGGCAAGATAGGCGGAGCTGCAGATGTACCAGTCAAAGTCCTTGTTGTAGTCGATCCAGGACACCTTTTTATAGCTGTAATTGCCTTTGTCATCGGGCTTGTCCCAGGTGTAGTAGAGGACCTTTTTTCCAGATTTATAGGCGTTGACAAGGTCTTCCAGGATAAAGGATTTTTTGCCAGGATTTTTGAGGGTGGAAAAATTCCTGCCCTCGATGTTAGAGTTGGGATGGAGCATCATATTTCCTTTGGAGTCAAAGAGATAGATGTACCCGGTTTCCCCGATCCTGGTGTTGGTCAGCAGCGTTTTGAGGTTGGTGATTAGTTCTGCTTTCTTTTTTTCAACTTCCTGCTCGATACTGTCGAGATAAATGCCGGTGCCGATGACCCATTTCCAGTCGGGAATATGTTTGGCAAAGGTGAGTTTCTTGAACAGCTGATCTGTTCCCTTCAGCTTAATCCAGGAGTAACTGTGAAATCCCTCGCCCTTCTCCCTGGCAATTTTTACCATGGGAGGCACGATGAGAATACCTTCCGGGTCGGTGACTTGTGACATATCCCGACCCTGCAGGGAAGGATGGCTGATAAGAACAGAGTTGTAATCGCTGATATAGAAGTATTCGTTGTCGTCATAGCGCAGGTTCTTGACGTAGTCGATTGCCTCCTGCTGTTTCTGCCGGGTGATCTCTGCCGGAAAAAGCCCTGTGCCGATGATCCAGTCCATTGGGGCGTAGTAAAAGACGTAGGTGAGTTTTTCCTCAACTTTGTGTGAGGCAGGGTTGAACCAGTTGTAGGAGAGAAAGCCCTGCTTTTCAGATCGGATACGTTCTGCAAATCGTTGCTGGAGGTTGTTAGAAGCACTGTCGGCAGGTTTTTCGAGGTTTTCCTGCATTACCTCGCTGCCAATGAAAAAATGTCCGGCTTTTCCGTCGTAGCGGTACAGCACGACAAATTCTCGGAGGGCATCCCGGCAGTCCGTGGTTGTGGTGTTCGTCTGATTGGCGGCGTAAAAATCCGAGAGGCTTTCCTGAAAGAGTTTGACCTCATCAAGAATATGGGTACGGATTGCCGCAGGTTTTGTGGAATCGTATAGTTTTTCCACCAGAGTGAAGGCAACATCGGTGATGTTTTTCAGTTCTTTTTTATGCAGGGCAAGGGAATTTTCCTCATAACTTTTCAGCTGTTTGGCAGTGGAGGCAACAACGGCAGACACTTCCTGGAGGTGAGCCCTGCCGGTTCTCTCTTCCAGTTGACTGGCTCTTTTTTCGATGGTGGGCGAGACCAGAAATACCATCACAGCAGTGTAGACCACAATGATCAATGCGGTGAGGGAGAGCGATTTGAAATAGATTTTAGAAAACATTTCCTGGGGTGCAAAGCCTGCAAGGGTCGATGTTTTTCGTCTGAGTCTATCAGAGTAGCCGGTATGTATTTATTCTATCAATTTATTAATTAAATACAAGGGGGTTCTGTTTTTGCAGATAGGGGGTGGTGCTCAGGCAACACAGCAATTGCGTCCGTTGTGTTTGGCAGTATAAAGGTTCTTGTCAGCCGTTGCCAGCAGCTGATCCAGCGTATTATGATCGTGGTCCAATGATGCCACTCCGATACTCAGCGTGATGGGGATGGAAGTGTTTTGATAGTTGAATGTCGTGTTCGCGATGATTGAGCATATCTTCCGGGCAATTTTAAGTGCGTTGGGTCTTGATGCGTCGTAGAGAAGAATAGAGAATTCTTCACCGCCCATCCGGGCAAAAACATCACTTTTTCGAACCAGTGGTTTGATGGTGGTGGTCATTTCTTTGAGAATAAAATCTCCGGCATGATGCCCATGGGTGTCATTAACTTTTTTGAAAAAATCGATATCGAGCATAAGGAGAGAGATATCACATTTTTCCCGTACAGAGAGATCAATAAGGTTTTGAGCAATGGCAAAATAGTAGCGTCGATTGTGGATTCCGGTGAGCGGGTCGGTGGTGGACATTGTGTGAAGTTCCTCCACACTGGCCCGCAGCTGTTCTCCTGCCTGGATGCTTGCCTTCAGACTCTTGTGGGATGCCATGGACAGGGAGTAAATATAGGGGATATAGATGAGACCAAGAAGCATGACACTGATACGGATCTCTCCACCCAGGTGGGCAAAAAAGATGATCTGTGGAATAAAGAGAAGAAACGAATAGATAAAGTAGATGTGGACGACGGCGGACAGGGAGAGAAGTGCTCCGGTCATTATGCCAAGCACCACAATGATGGAGAAAAAATCGTATGCAGGCGGGGCATAGTGGGCACCGCCGATGAGAATAGCATTCCACCAGAGAGCCGAACAGACCGTCAGGACAAGGAGGATCCACGTCTGAAAATCTATACTTTTCTGATCGTTATTTTTCAGGTGTTTGCGAAATGCCTTCGCGTTCAGGTAACGCCCAAGCAGAAGTCCTGCCTGGATGATACCCCAGAGGAGAAGTATACTTCCAGAGAGTTGATGCCGGAAAATCCAAATAACCAGAATGGAGATAAGAGAAATTCCGGTGACAGTTTTTTGGATGTTCTGAACAATCTGTTCTATAAATTTGGGATGATAGCTAAAGATTGTTTTGGCTCCAGGTGCTGAATTATCTGCTCAGGCGTTCCGCACATGCAACATTTTAGCATACCGTCCCGGGAACTGCAAAATATTACGTGATTACCGGCAAAGCACAGTAAAGACACCAGTGGTAATCATGAAACATGAACAGCTGCCGCTCAATTGCCATCTTCGTTGATGATATCAAAATCAGCAGTGAGAAGATCGCATTGCAGCCATCCTCTGTCGAGTGGTGTGCCGCTATTGAGGATGAGTTTGCAGGTCTCTGCCACCTGCAGGGAGGCTATCAGGGAGACAGTCATGGGCAGGACATGCGGCGGGGGCGTTGTGCGGGCTGTCTGGCGGGAGGTGGTCTCTGTCAGATGGTTGGCTGAAAAGTCGATGCCGACCCGTCCATACCAGTCCTTCACAGCCCCATGAACCATGGGGATGGAACAGGAACGACAGAGGGCGGAGAGTTCTTTTCTGGCAGGGATGGAGTCAAGACCGTCAATCACCACATCTGCCGTTTGCACGGATTCAGAATCAAAATGTTTGCTGTGACGGACTGTTTCCAGGGTCGGGTTGATTTCCTGCAGACCCTCTGCCACAACGTCCACCTTTCTGCAGCCGGGGGAGCTGCTGCTGCAGAAGAGCTGCCGGTTCAGGTTCGATTCTGAAAAGTGATCCGGATCCGTGAGGATGATACGACCAACACCGAGTCGGGCAAGGAGTTCGGCACATCTGCCGCCCAGTCCGCCACAGCCGATAATGGAAACAGTGCTTTTAAAAAGGGTGAGCTGCTGTTCACAGCTGAGACCGTTTCGCTGATACCGCAGAGGGAGAATGGAGTTGTTGAGACTGATACGTTCGACGGTACGCAATGAACAGGAAAAGCTTCTGCCAATGATTATGGCAGCCTCAAGACTGATGCAGCCCTCTTCCGCTTCTTTTTTTAAAGAGGCGAGGATCGCTTCCTGATCAGCCACCGCCGATTACCGGAAAAATGGCATAGATGTCGCCGTCCTGGAGAATCGTATCAAAGCCGCAGTGGCGGGAGTTGCACATCAGTACCCCCACCTCTTCCCTGTCTATATCGAGACTGTCAACCACCTCTCCTGCTGTGCTACCCTCTGGAAGCTCTCTGTCTTCTTTTATAAAACGTCCTTTACGAAAGAAGGCAAAGAGCTTGACCTGAATCCGCATGCGAATCTAGAAGTTCCAGAAAGAGTCGATTTCTTCACCGCTAAAGTCCCACACGGCGTTATGCGGCGGTACCGGTTCTGTCTCAAAAAATTCCGGCAGTCTGTCGTCGAGATTGGTAAAGCCTGCCGCCTGGTTGAAGGCGTGTTCGGTTTTCAGAATGGAGATACCCAGGTTTGTGACATCAGCAGCGTTGAGGCTGATACCGAAGCGGGCATTGATCATATCGATCAGTGCCGGCAGACAGGTTTCGTCATCGAGGGCTGCAAAGGCAACAAAGAGACACATGCCGGTGGAGTCAATGGCGGCGGTGGCAATCTGCAGATTGCGGGAAAGCTCAATCTGTCCCTCTTTGGACAGTGGATCGGCAGAACCGCCGACACCAAGAATCTCTGTGGCGATGGTGTAGCCCATGGTGTGATCTGCCCCTTGAGTTGAAGTGGCATACGTGATACCGATACCCTTGATGGCGCGGGGATCGTAAGCGGGAATAGCCTGATTCTTGACCACCGGCACCCGGGTGACACCGTAGGTTCTGCCCACGCTTCCGGCACCGTTGCCGATGATGCGACCAAGGGCAGTACCTTTGGCAATTTCTTCACTCATGATACGGATCATTTCGTCACTGTCACCAAAGGGCAGGACACCGCCTTCCATGGCAACTCCAAAGGCAACGGCAGTCTCAATGGTATCAATGCCGATATCGTCCAGGATATGATCCATCTCAGCGATCTGGTCGAGATTGTCCACGGTACAGTCGGCTCCCATTGCCCAGATGGACTCATACTCCATGCCTGAGGTTTTATAGTTTCCTTTCAGGTCATTGTATATCTGGGAACACTGGATAACACAGCCGGAATGACAGCCGTGTTTGGGCTTCCCTCCGCGCTCCACGATGATGTCATGCATGGTCTCGCCGGAAATCTGCTCATGTCCTTCAAATTGTCCGGCACTGAAGTTTTTGGTGGGCAGACCGCCCGCCTCGTTGATGATATTTACCAGCACATTTGATCCGTAGGTTCCAAGTGCCTGACTGACCGGATGGTCAACCAGTGCCTTTGTAAATGCCCTGTTGGCAGCCCTGAACGCATCCGGGTCGGCGATATCCACTTTGGCATCTCCCGCATCAAGGGCTATAAACTTGATCTTTTTGGAACCCATAACCGCTCCCAGGCCACCACGACCAAGGGAACGGACATGGCTGTCCGGATCTTTAACCGAGATGTTGGCAGCACTCATCTGCATCTCACCCGCCTGACCAATGGAGAGGATACCGATCTTGTCGGAGCAGCGTTTTTCAACACCCTCGACCACGGCAAAGTTCCCTTTGCCGATCAGTTCGTCTTCTGTATTGATGGTGACGCCTTCAGGAGTGAGGCTGAGAGAATACCAGACGTCGTCTTTTGGCTGCCCTTCAATGATCAGGGCCTTACAACCCATTTTGGCAAGCCGCTGGGCAGAGGTTCCGCCGGAGTTGGACTCTTTTATGGTGCCGGTGAGCGGGCTTTTGGCACCTGCTGAGATGCGTCCGGAGTTGGAGGCGGCAGTACCGGAGAGCAGACCAGGGGCAAAGACAAGTTTGTTGTTGGGTCCCAGAGGATGACAGGCGGGCGGAACCTCTGCGGCAATAATGGTGGATGTGAGACCGCGTCCGCCGTGACCCGCCCAGTCCGCCGGGACGTCTTCAAGGGAGGTGGAAAGATCTGTCATGTTCACACGAAAAATTTTATCAGCCATGGAGTCTCCTTTGGGATGGGAATAATGAAAGATGTCACAATTTTGGTAGTATATAAAATCTTCTGTAAAAAGGGCAAGGAGATTTATTCTTACCTGTTTTACTGTTCGTACATAACCGTACCGGAATCACGCAGACTGTAGCCGCCAAGACTTTGTACCAGCTGCCTGAACTCCTCATTGCTGCGGATCATCGAAAGCAGGCTGCACACTTTTTCGTCATCAAGAAACTGTTTGGGGAGAATCAGATCGTAGCGTTCCTCGGCGACGGGTACGAAATCAAGATCGAGAGCATTGGCGGCGGCGAGAATCCCCATGCCGCAATCTACACTGCTGTCGGCAATGGCTGCCGCCACACTCATGTGGGTGTATTCTTCATGTTCGTAGCCATTGATCTCAGCAGGTGATATCCCGGCATCCCTCAGGGTCTTGTCTGTGAGGAGGCGGGTCCCGGCGCCGTTCTGGCGGTTGATAAAGCTGAGCTTCCGCTTGCTGATATCCTTGAATCCGGTGATGCCGAGGGGATTCCCCCCGGCAACAATAAGTCCCTGCTGACGATAGCAGAGGTTGATCAGCTGCAGGGGAATGTCTTTTAGAAATCGTTTGATAAAAGAGACGTTATACTCGCCGCTCTCTTCGTCAAGGAGGTGGCTGCCTGCAAGGTGGGCTTCACCGCGTTTAATTGCCATGATGCCGCCCATGGAGCCGACGTGGGCCGAGGAGATGCGGATGGTTTTTCGCCCCTTATGGAGGAGGTTGGCGAGGACATCAATGATGTTATCGTGACTGCCGATGGCAACCAGAGTGGACTGCACATCGGTGAGGGGACGCAGCAGCTCGATCTGCACCTCTTCTCCTGCGCCCACACCTTCCGAACCGGTGGGCAGGGTCAGGATGCCGTCAGCACGAACAAGGGACATAACCGCTCCAGCCCCTTTCCCGGCAGGGGTTGCCATAAGTTCTTCACCCACCTGACCCAGGGTGATGCGCACATATTCATCCACCCCCATGGCTGAATGCATGGGGCGGGACATGCGGGCAGCTGTCCAGGAAGATGGCGGCTTTTTCATGTTCATAAAGGAGTAGATCATTTCATGGACAAAGAGCCGCATGGTGAGAATGGCGGAGACCGGATATCCGGGTAGCCCGATCACCGGTGTGTTGTCTACGATGGCAAGGATCACCGGTTTACCGGGTTTTATGGCAACTCCATGGACAATAACCTCGCCAAGTTCCGCCAGCACTGTTGATGTATAGTCCCGGGTTCCGGCAGATGCCCCGGCATTAATAATCACCAGATCATGTGCTTTTGCCGCCTCGCTGATGGTCTTGCGGAGTTTTTCCTTATCATCACCCACCGGTTCGGCTCCGATAGCAACTGCCCCCCACTCGTTCAGGTAGCCGGTAAGGATTCGTGAGTTGAACTCGATAATCTGACCGGGGGCGGGTCTGGTTCCCGGCTGAATAAGCTCCGAGCCTGTGGGGATGACGATGATTTGGGGTGCTTCTTTGATCAGGATGGATGTGACTCCTGCAGCGAGCATGGCGCCCTGGTCGATGGGGCGGATGCGATGACCTTCCGGGAGGATCAGTTCGGTTGCCACAATATCTTCGCCGATGGTGCGCACATGCTGCCAGGGGGTAGCAGGAATTGCCAGTTCCACCTCTGTTTCACTGACATAATGTACATCTTCTATCATAACGACGGCGTCAAATTCCCGGGGCAGATTGTTGCCGGTATTGACCGCTTTAAACTGCGATTCCTTCAGACGGACAGGGGATGCTTCACTTGCTGCGGCAAGATCGGCAAAGTGGACGGCAATCCCATCCATGGCGGCGGCATTATGGGCGGGGGAAGAGTGGGCGGCGAAGACCGGTTCCCCGGTTATTCTGCCAAGACCATCTTCTACGGAGATTGTGCGGGTTTGGGCACTGTCGAAGAAATTGATCTTCTGCAGTGCCTGCTGCCATTTCTCCTGTGCCTCCAGAAGGGGCATGTTTTTAACGTAAATATCTTTTTGCTTCATGATAAGAGATGCACCTCTACTTCTGTGTCTTTGTTGAGTCCCTGCAGTGATTCTTCAATGAAAAAATAGCCGTCTGCCCGGGAGAGGGTGGAGATAGAACCGGACTTTCCAAGAACCGGGCTCGCCAGGGGCAGGTCATCTTCCTGCTGCAGAAGCTGTACCCGGACAAGATCGAGCCTGCCTGCAGCCGAATTCAGGTTGCGGTCAAGACGTGCCTGTAGCACCGGTGTCTTCCGGGCGGCTGCAGTGATTCCTGAGAGTTGTGCCAATGCCTGTTTTACAAAAATTTCATAGCAGACCATGGCGGAGACCGGATGACCGGGCAGTCCGAAGATGGCACACTGTCCGCTGAGTCCTATGATAACCGGCTTGCCGGGTTTTAGGGCGACACCATGAACAAGGATACCGGGGCTGCCGAGTTTTTCGATGACCCGTTCGCCCAAATCCCGCATTCCCACGGAGCTGCCGCCGGAAAAGAGGACAATGTTGTTTTCACTCACCGCCCTTTGTACAGATTCGAAAAAGGCTGTTTCCGTATCCGGGGTAATTCCGTAATCGGTGACCTCTGCTCCTGCCCGGCCGGCAAGACCGGCAAGCACAACCCCGTTGATATCCCGTATCTGTCCAGGTTCAGGGGTCCTGGACCAGTGCACAAGCTCATCACCTGTGGAGAGGATGCCCACTTTTACCCTGCGGTAGACCTCAACCTCAGTAATACCCAGTCCTGCAAGGAGTCCAAGATCCTGCGGGCGTAATCGGTGTCCCCGAGGGAGGGCCATCTCCGCTTTGCTGATATCTTCACCCTTATGGATGATATTGCTTCCCGACCCCACACTTTTAATCACTTCCAGCATACTGGCATCCACAGGAACGGTGTGTTCAAACATGACCACCGCGTCACTGCCTTCGGGCAGGAGACCACCGGTGGCAATGCGGAAGCATTTTCCCTGCTGCACTTTCCCTTCAGGTGTCTGACCCATGGCAACCTCGCCGTCAATTTCAAGATAACAGGGCATGGTCTGTGCGGCACCGAAGGTATCTGCGGCACGCACGGCATATCCATCCATGGTGGAGCGGGGATGGGCAGGAAGATCTTCGGGTGAGAGGATTTCCAGGGCGAGTATCCGGTCAAGAGCTGCAGGCAGGGGAAGAATCTCACGTTGCAGAGGAAGAGTGGTAAGGTTTTGCAGAAGGAGAGCCACTGCCTTGTCAACAGGTGTCAGTCCTTCACGACCAAGCATGTCTTTTAGTCCTGTGGCGGTCATGATCCTTCCTGCAGGCTGAGATGGATGAACTCTGTGGTCTGAAGAAGGGGACGAAGCTGTTCCATACTGGTTTTTTTTCCATTGAACATACAGTTCTCAATATGAGTAAGGAGGGGCAGCCGGTAATTGAAAAATTTTCCAAGGGATGACCCGCTCAGGGTACAGCCGGTGCGCAGGATCTGTTCGCTTTTTTCTTCGGCAATTATATTAAAGAGTTTCAGCTGGATCAGGAGAGGAGTATCTGTGTCATTATTCCTGGATATGGTCTGCATGGACTCTTGTGAGGTTCGCAGGGATGCATGTACCCCGTTTTTCCGAAAGATTGCTCCGGCAAGACCGGGCATGGCGGCGGAGATGGCAATCACCGCACTGGTACCGATGAGCGTCTGGTTAAGATGGTCTGCCGGCAGACCGTCGATGAATATGGTTTGTATCCGGCCGTTGATGTAGTCCTGATCAAAACCGGGCAGGGAACAGAGCATTTCGTTCAGGGTAATTCCCCGGCGGGTATGAAAGAAAAATCCTCCCTGGAGCAGACTGGAAAATGCACCCGGACTTCCAGGGGTGGTGGTAAGCAGCAGGTCAGCAGCACCGGGAATGGGGGGGATTTCGTTGTGAGAGACTTCTTTTCTATTCATGCTTTTTTCTGCACAGACATGACAATGCCGTATGATCGGGTATCCGTACTGATGATTTCGCCGCCGTTTCCGGCAATGATGGGTATGATCTCTTCAGCCATTTTCGGGACACAGAGAAAGGAGTAGTGTTCCAGTGCCGCCATGGAATCAAGACGTGCCCGCACGTCTGTTAAGCCCCATCAGCAGTCTTTGCGATAATCAATATCTATGCGTACTCGTTTTCTCATAGGTCTGGTTGTCTTTGTATTGATAAAGAATCAGTTTCAATCAATGATAACCGGATTTGAAGGGAAAAGTACACAGGTTTTCAATGGTGATGGTCTTTCCTGGAGACCGGATGACTGTGTGTCGCAAGTTGCCAACACCGGTCAGGGACTCATTTGACATTTTCCTATCTTGTTATTTCCATGCCATTTTGATATACCATAATGATTGTCCTTGGAGTCTTTAATTTTTTGCTCACTTTTTCAAATCCTGTGATCTATGCAGAAAAAAATGAATCTGACCATTCTCTTTGCCGACATTGTCGGGAGTACTCGTCTGTATGAGCAGTTGGGAAATGATAAGGCACGCACTGTCACGTCAGCTTGTCTTGATCTGGTGAGTGCTGTTATCAGTGAAAAAGACGGTACACTGGTTAAGACCATAGGCGATGAAGTTATGGCTGTTTTTCCTGCGGCGGACAAGGCTGCCGATGCGGCTGTTGCAATCCAGGAGAGAATGACCATTGCCGCATTGTCTTCCAGCTGCTCCCTGCAGATGAAAATAGGGTTTCATGCCGGTGAAGTGATTTGTGAAGAGAATGATGTGTTTGGTGATGCGGTGAATATCGCCGCCCGTATGGCAGCACAGGCCAAAGCAGAGCAGATTATCACCACCCGTGAAACATTGGATACACTTTCTCCTTGTTGGCAAACCTATGGCCGTCAGCTGAAAGAGACTCGTATTCATGGTAAAGATGAACTTATTCAGATTTGTGAACTGACCTGGGGGGACGTATCCGCCCTTACGGTTATGAGTAACGGGGCAGGTTTTAGAGATATTTCTCCGGAAGGTGACAGTGTATTGTTTCTTAGCTTTCCCGGAGGGGAAACGGTCGTCAGTCGTGAAAATCCTCTGCTTACATTGGGGCGCGGGGAGGACAACAGTGTCTGCCTGGCAAATCTCATGGTTTCCCGCAGGCATGCTCGTGTCGAATGGCGTACCAGTGGAGAATTTTTTCTGGTTGACCAGAGTACAAATGGAATTTATCTCCAGCGTGAAGGGCGCGAGAAATGTTTTATCCACCGGGAGGAAACACAACTGCTGACCAGTGGTGTGTTCTGGCTCAGCGGAAGCTCATCTCCCGCCCCGGACGCAACTGTCCACTATAGGGTGAAGAGATAAACCGCATGAAATCAACATGACGATGAACTTCATCTGATCCTCTTCCTATTGTCTCTGGCAGTTCCGGGGGAAGTTATTTATCTGTGGGAGACTTGTACCAAGCCTGTTGTTCATTCACTTTCAACAAGCCTTTGCCGGAGGCTGGCAGGTTGATAGCAGGCAAGGGCTGCTCAGCAGATTCCCATTCATCACTCATTCAGCGCAATTTTCGTTACGAACCATCCTGGCTTTCCGAGCCGGAGTCCTTTGCCCTGGATCCGGTCAATCTTCCTCTGCAGACACCAGTCTTTCAGCTGAAATCCCGCACAGGCCTGTGGGGTGTGTGGGAAGATGCACTCCCTGACAGGGGGTGTGGAGCAGTTGGGACTGCCCTACTCAAGGATGGCAGATATCATCAAAAAAATCTCTGTTCACCCGGAACGTGACCTGAAAAATCTGTACAAGCAAATGATCGTCAACGTCATCCTCTGCAACTGTGATGATCATTTGAAAAACTTTTCCATGATCTACGACCCTGCCAATAACGGTTTCTGCCTGACCCCGGCCTATGATGTGGTGCCCAATCTCTGGCAGCGAGATCATATTCTCTCTTGAGTTCAATTCAGGATGGAGAAAGTCAACATGACCGCTGAAGAAATAACCAAAAGAATGGGGTTTGAAATGCGTAAGGCCAGGCAGTTGAAACAGGATCGCCAGAAGGATCTTGCCGCCAGAATGGGGGTTTCAAGGCTTACGGTGATGAAGATGGAAAAAGGTGAAACCGAGGCGACCAGGATCCCCCTGGGAACCTGGCTCAAGGCCGCCGAACACTTAGGACTCCTGAACACCTGGGAGAATGTTATGACGATCCGGGAAGATCCATTTGAGGCCTATGATAAAAAAATCATAGAGGAAGAACAGATCAGAAAAGGCAGGGTGAAAAAGAGCTCCCGTTGAGTATAACAGACAGAGTAAAATCAAGTGGATCGCCACTGCCATGCCTGTAAGGTATTTCACAGACCGAGGCCTCTACTTTCCTGGTTGTTGATTTCCTGATCCGTCGAACCGCCTTGTTACGTGATCCGTATGCCGGGTGGTGTGGGAGGGCCCCTCAGTAATGAGGGATCCTGTCCCGATTATATGGTTTTTAGTGCCTTACTGCTAAAAAGCTGTAATAAAAAACACGAGGTTCTATATTCAGTTTATTA
>JANTGG010000026.1 GCA_024763035.1 Desulfocapsa sp.
TGAAAGAGGGCAGAAAAAAAAACTATTCCGAGATAAGTATTTTTGGACTCCACCAACAATCAGCTGCTTACAAGGTTTGTGTGAATTGATCTCACAAAGTCGGGTTAAGGAAGAATAGCAACCAGCAACACCCACCTGAAAACAAATTTTCCAGGTGGGTGATCATTGCCGAAGTTTATGGAATATCAAGCCTGATAACCATTGTCACAGTAAAAGGAGCAGTATTGGCAACTCCCCAGGTAGCACCGGCAGCACCCCCATCCAGGACACATTTTCCAGCCGCAGCATCAACCTGCCCATCAACTATCTTGTCCACGTGATAGGCTAAATCTATTGGCACATTACTAAAAACCAAACTGTTATCAGTTGAGCCATAATTTGTTCGATTTATAAGAGCGAGCTGCACAGTCTGATTACCACTATACATTCCAGTATATGAAAAGTCTTCACTTCTGGTTGTATTCGTTTTTGGAATCTCAATTCCTTTATCACCCAATGCAGTGGTTATATTATTGAATTCAGCTGTGGAATTTATACCACTTCCTCCACCATCAAACACACCATTGGGACCTCCAGCAGCAGTGCCGCCATTAATCGTACCATCCCCAAGCAGGTACCCCGTCTGATCATAATAAGAGGCAACTGTTAACTCCCAGGTCTTCACAAAGGAATTATAAAACTGCTTCCGCTTGGCACTGTTAATCAGATCCTTTCCCTTGAGTACAGATGCAAGGATAAGACCGATAATAACCAGAACAATGGCAAGTTCGATCAGGGTGAACCCTTTATTGTTTCCAACTAAAGAAGAACCTGTTCTCCTTCCGGGACGACTCGTTTGAGAATATAGCTTCATAATTACACCATTTCCTTACATTGAAGGTTAGCTGTCAAATATCTCAACAGTGAAGACCTATCAGAAATCGATCAGAAGAGACGCACTTACTGTGGGAGTTGAACTGGCATCCGGCCATACTCCATTTGCCCCCGTATCATCAGGGTACTGTCTGAAAGCTCCGGCATTGGAATCCATCTGTCCATCAATAATCTTATCCAGACCAATGGCGAGATCAGTGGGCATATTGGTTAGATACAAACGGTTATCTCTGGTTCCATCGGTAGCACTCAACAGATAATACAGGGACATGGTAATTGTCCGTGAACCACTGTAAGCTCCCTTAAAGGAGAACTGCCCGCTGTTTGCGGTATTGGTTGCAGGGACTTCAAGACCAACACTCTTTAAAGTCGCATCAATACCATTTGCTGCCCCAAAAGTTGCGCCACTGATACCATCAAAATTCCCATTGGGAGTTGCTGCTGTTCCACCATTTTTCGTACCATCACCAAGGAGGTATCCGGTCCTGTCGTAGTAGGTTGCAACTGAGAGCTGCCATGTCTTCAGAAAGCTTGAATAAAAATTCTTCTGCTTGGCACTGTTAATCAGATCTTTTCCCTTGAGTACTGATCCCAGAATAAGTCCGATAATCACCAGCACGATGGCAAGTTCTATAAGGGTAAAACCCTTGTTATTTTTTAGAACAGAACAACGTCCTTTTGTTCCAGTCTTTGTTTGTGTCTGTGTTGACCTCATTGCTTCCTCCTTGAATTAAGTTTTTTTAACAAACCAATTACCCTTCCGTAATGATAACGGCAAAGAATATTTTTATCAAATTAATTCTTTGTCCCCAGACCTGCTCATCTATATCGGTACTTTGAGAATAAATCTTAAATGTTTTTTTGACATGTACGATTGGCTGCAGAAGCGGCCATGCCATAGCTGGTAAGTGAAGAAGGAGAATTTGTCGGACACTGATCGCTCGCAGGGGCGAGCTCCTACAGGAAAGTGCTTTTTTTCCATTAGTTTTCTTTTTTTTGGGGGGCTAAAGATTTTCCTTATTTTTGTTTTCTGCCCTGTCTGGTTATCTGCAGATTATAAAGAAGGTCAGCATCTTCCGGCGCAATATTCAGACCTTGCTGCAGATACTTTTCCGCTTTGGCGTATTGTGCAGTGCTGATCAAAATTGCCGCCATATTATTCGCCAGTGCGGGATTCGGACTGATATCCCAGGCTTGTTTGTATAGTTTAAGGGCAGCTGCAACATCGCCCTGTGCACGTAATTTCTCGGCACGGTATACGAGCCGTTTTCGCTGAACCATGTTCCGTTCCCGTTCAGTATCATGAAGCTTGTCCACCGACTGCAGCTGATGATTTTCTCCAACGAACTCCTGATTCAGTGTATCGATGTTCTGCAGCCGTCCCTCCATTGCCTTTTCCTCTTCAACAACAATAGCGGCAGTGGTGGCAGTGACTGTTTTTTCTACACTTTGCAGGGCGGAACCTTTTAACCTTCCCTCAGCTCCGGGTATCCTCTTTTCCAAAATGCCGGTCGTATCTTCTACCTGAATTTTTTCTATCACCACACCTGGTTGCGGAACTTCTTCAGGCAGATCCTCCGGGGACTCCGGCAGCGTCTCCTCTGAAACAGAAGTAGCGTGCTGAATATCTTTTGCAATAAAGGGGAGCTCCGGTTGAAACCAGAGAAACGCCAGGCTTAGACCTGTCACAAGCAGCACAAACAGCAACAGGAGCAACACCCTCAGATAAGGCACACGACTCCGCTTTCCATGATTATTTCCGGAAACAGGTGGCGGAACGGGAGGGGAATCGGAAGCATTCTTTTCCTCCAGTTTCTGCAATGCGTTAAAGAGCTCGCTCATTATCGTGTATTACTCTTTTTAGTGGCGTAGCTGTCAACCACAGTCACATGCAGTGCCACAACCATCTCCACATGTCTCTTTTCCTTTGACCGATACTGGAACAACCTGCCCAGATAGGGAATATCTCCCAGAATCGGCACACCATTATTATCGCCATCGTCATAATCCATAATCAAGCCGCCAAGGAGAACAACATCACCCGAATGCAGACGGGTAACGGTGGATATTTCCCTGAGATTCACCCGTGGCAGGGTGATCTGGTAACTCGAAAATGTTGGTCCGAAGCTCACTTCATCAAGCTCCACAAGGTCACTTTTGATTGGCACAATGTGCAGAGTAACCATCCCGTCTTTTTCTATTACGGGAGTCAGCCCCAGCAACACCCCATCGAAGACAGAACCGATTTCCGTGGAATAGGTCGTCTGTCTGTTATCCCCTGTCCCTTCAGTTTCCTGCTCAAAACTGGCAAGATAGGCAACAGACTGTCCCACGCTGATAATGGCGGATTGTCCGTTCATAGCTTTCAACCTGGGGTTTGACAAAATATTCAGTTGCCCGTACTCCTCAAGGGCATGGAAGATACCGGCGATATCCGAGTACTTTGAGTTGAGCGTTAAAGAATAAAAGGATGCATCAGGTCCAACCGTAGGAGTAATTGCCGCCACCGCCTCACCTGCCGGACGCAGGGCTGTCTGGCTGAGAAAAGCACCGACATTGCGCCAGTCTATACCCAGTTCATGTTTTTTGCTTAAACCCACCTCTATAATTTTTGCTTCAATAAGAATCTGCCGCCTGTATTTTTCCCGCAGAAGTTCCACATAGTCTTCTATCTCATTCACGGTTTCAGGACGTGATCGCACCAGCAGATGTCCCGTCTGCCGATTCAGTACAAATGTACCGACTCCATCAAGCAGCTGAGTAATGGACGCCTCAAGGTTTGTATAAATATCAGTGACGCTGTCTGCTGTTTCCCCCTCCACCACAAAACGTCCGTTCAAAGGGGATCGGCTGCTGCCACTGCTGCCACTGCTACTTCCACTGCTTCCACCCCCTCCAGTCGTCCCTAACACGTCTCCACCCACTTCAAAGGCGGATTGACGAATGGATCCCAGAAAATCCAGATCAATATTTCGTCTCACAAAAGGTTCAATGAAAAGGGAGCCACTCTCCTCGTACCACGCAACATTCAGCATTCTGCAGACCGAATCCAGAACCTGCCGCACGGACATATCCTGATATTCCGCTGTCAGCTGAACAGAGCTCCCGAGAGCAGCTGTTGTTTCCGGAGAAATTATCAGATTCAGTGCTGCGGCATGGGCAAGCACCTGCAGAATCTGCTCATATTGCTCTTCCACAACAGAGATATTGACCCTCTCGGTATCAAGGGGATTGAGACTTTTAAACTTCGGTTTGGGCAGCTCTTTTTCCGGTTCCCGGTTAAAGGCGGTATCAGCCTGCCAGTCCCAGTCCTTCTTTTCAGTATTCTTTCTAGTGAAATCCGGCATTTCCGGAGGTGCAAGTTTCGGTTCCAAGGGCTCAGCCTTATCGGCACAGCCCTGCATAGCAAACAATAGTGCTGCTGAAAAAACGGCTAGTAGCGTTACACTTTTTAAACGGACATTCATGCTCTTTCTTCCCGACGGTTGTATCTGCAATTCTCTCTCCCTATAAGAGGTTCACCTGCGATCAGACTCAGTTACTGTCCAGGCTCCCTCACATTCCCCTCTCCGTCCACATTTACCTTTTCACCTGCCTGCAGAAAAACGGTCTCATCACCAATCTGGTACAGCACACCGTTTGACTTGATGCTCTGAACAGTAAAATCATCGTTTCCTTCACCTTCCCTATAGAGGACACCATTGGTCAGACATAAACGTTTCTGCCCCTTTACAATCACAAGTCCCAAAGTGACTTCGTTCATATCAAGCGATTTTTTCTTCCCGACAGTCCGGGATGACACCAGGAAGATCTCACGATCCGGTTCGCTGGAAGAATGATCAAGATCGACATGAAACCTTGCCGTTGTGCGTTCAGGTGCCTGATAATTGAAATGCGGAAGTGTCACACGATCCATCTTTTTGTCACCATTACTGAAAAGTGCAAACCAGACGGCAAGGGCAGTACCAATCACGAGAGTAAATGGAACAATGGCAAAATAAATCCTCTGTTCAACTCCTTTTACAGACATGGACATAGAAAATATCCCCGTAAATGATAAAATCGTTCTTTAACCGCTTCTGCTGCGACACTTCCCCTTACGCCGCCGGGATGTCCTTCCAGGCTGTCTGTTTTCTTTTCCAACCCCACAATAAAGGATTCCATGACAAAGAGCTTCTGCTGATGCGAAAGATTGTCAACTCTTCGGATCAACTCCTCAAGACGTAACGACTTCCAATGAAAATCCACCTGTTCCCAGACAGGATCCGAGCTGAGGTTTTTAAGCTCACTGTTTTTATTCACAACACTGTTATATCGCTCCACACTTGTCTGGATTCGCTGCAGCTGCTCCTTTTGCGAGGCGAGGGCAGAGAGTTCAGTAACAATACGTTTTTTCTCCTGAATGGAATTGAGAAAAAAGTAGAGAGAAACCGAAAAGAGCACAACCACAGTAACCTGCAGTATGACAACTTTTTTATCATAGGAAGGAATTAACGTGATCATAAGGCTCCTCCTTCAAGCAGCAATTCACCATGAAAAGTACCAGCATTGTCCTTTTCCGAGTAATCCCAATCCATATTTCTAAGGGTAAAATGCGCTGCCAGCCCCTTAATTGTTTTATCAAATCGTGCCTTCACCAGGCTATACTCCCCCTTACTGCTGCAGGTGAGAGAGACAACAATCTGCTGAGACAGCATCCTTTCTGCAGGTGATCCGGCATCACTCATTTCAGGTTCTTCGGGCATTGCCTCCATCCCCGGAGGGGGGACTGCCATCATGGGATCGTCGTCCACTGCTGTACTCCCTGCTTCCCTGATAATACTGAGATCATCCGCAAGAACTTTATCCGGCAGAGCACGTGCGATATCGCGCAGCACCATGGCAATGGACGGCTCTATAGCAACTTTATCCATTATATCCATATACGCCTTCACCCGCTCAACTATGTCGGGATCAGGTGTTATCCGGCGGACCTCTCCGGCTTTACGGGAAAGCTGCCTCCTTTCAGAATCAAGCCGCTGCTGGAGAGGTTTCAAATGATCCATATTGTAATAGGCAAGACCTGCAAGGGCTATACAGGCAAATCCTGCAGACATCGTTATTATGGAAGCAAGCTTCTTCAGCTGTCCGGCACGGATATATTCGGAAGAGAGCAGAGAAAAACTGCTGTCAATAAACAGGGAACCAAAAAGTGCAGGATAGCGAACAATATCGTTTCCCTCTGCCGCAAGGCAGTGATTCCAGTCGGGAATCCAGTTTTCCTCATCAAGCCCTTCAAAATCAAAACTGTCCCGCCCCTCGCCTAGACAGACCAGTTTACAGCTATCTATCTCAAAATCACGCTGTAATGTCTGTCTGCCAAAGCCTATGGCATGAGCTGCGACACCAGACTCAACTTCAGCAGTACCGCTTAAGGGGACAGACTGCAGAAAAAGAGGAATACCGTTCCGGACCCCCATCAAATAGGCGGATAAGGGAGTAATCTGCAGGACTATATAGGGTTCGGGATTCAGTTGTTTCAGAAGAGCTGCAATCGCAGCCACAGCAGGCACACAGCTCTTAATATCAACGCTTGTCCCTGCCGTAACTGCTGCTACACCTTCTTCTGTCAGATGTTCCGGCTGCGCTATAATACTGAGTAGTTGTTTCTGTCTTCTTTTTTCCAGCCGGGTGTAAGCAGTGGACACCACCTCGCCCATATTAAAAAGAGCAAGCTGATCCAGTTTATTCTGAATCTGCAGGTCAAGGATATCATCACTTACTTCGGGAAACTCTTCGACAAGCACTGCCGCATTACCTGACTCCAACGCCAGATGGACGTCACCGCCAAGCTCCTGTCCGTCCTGCAGATTCTTTACCGATGAGCACTGGAACACTCTTCCCTTGCGTTTTACTGAAGCGGCAAACAGTTGACCGTCTTCGCTTCGCTTAACTATCCATTGCAATTTTGCCATATCAGTTCGTAGAGTAAAACTTCAAAAACAGGACTGCCAGTGCCGCAAGCAGCAACCCTCCACCCGGAAAAAGCCACCGGAAAAATGATCCTGATGTTGCAGCACCGGGGAGGGTCCTGGACGCTCCAAGGATATGCTTCCTGGTAAGTCTGCCCTTATAGTCACTGCAGGCAACAAGCAGCGTTCTGTCCATTAAACGATTGATAAGTCTCGGCACCCCGCCTGTGAGGCGATACAGTGTTTTTCTGGCAAAAAAGGTGAGGACAAGATCACCGCGCCCTGCCTTTGCCAGCCGATAATTCACATATTCCATGCTTTCCCCGGCAGAAAAGGGGCGCAAATTCTCGTAAACAGCTATTCGCTGACTCAGCTGAGCAAGCCGCGGATCCTGCAGTAACTCTCCAAGCTCCGGCTGCCCGGTGAGCAGGATCTGCAGCAGTTTTCGCTGGTTGGTTTCGATATTTGAGAGCATACGCAGGTATTCCAGGGTTTCCAGGGGAATATTCTGTGCCTCATCCACAATGACGAGGATATCTTTTTCTTTTGCTGCAAGTGTTAACAACACCTTCTGAAATGCCGCCAGCAGATTCGCTTCCCCGATTGCCGCATCTATCTTAAATCCAAGTTCCAGAAGAATCTGATGCAAGAGTCCGGCAGGGCTGAGTACGGGATTGGTGAGGACCACAGATATTTTTCCTTTACCGATCTCCTGCAGAAGCACGCGCAGAAGGAGTGTTTTTCCTGTCCCCGCTGGTCCCGCAAGAACCATAAAGCCTTCATCGTTGGTGATGGCATATCTTAAAACCTCCCGGGCTGCAATATGGGGTTTTGAGGGAAAAAAGAATTCGGGATCGGGAGAAAGGCGAAACGGTGCACTGGTAAGACCATAGCAGTGTAAATACTGGGATTCGTTTGTTTTGGGTTTCATGTGTTTCACTGTATGGCAGAGACAAGATTATACACGGGACCAAGCAGTCCCATCGCAATAACCATAAACACCAGCCCGGCAACACCGATAATCACCGGCTCCAGTGTTTTGGACATGGTCTCCACCAGCTTGTTCACCCGTGCCATATAATAATCGGCAAGGATTTTAAACTGTCCCGGCAATGTCCCCGTCTGCTCACCGACACTGACCATACGCAGAACAAAGGGTTCAAAAAATTTAAGCCGGCTGATGGCGTCCGACATGGAATCACCTGCCACAATATCTTCTTCAATATGAACAATAGACTCACGCAGCACCCGATTACTCGCCGATTCTTTCATCAGATTCAGACTTCTTACGATATGGATACCACCGGTTGTCAGCAGTGAGGTGTATTCAAAAAAAAAGGCCAGCTGCGACGATCTGAGAATCGAACCGACAATGGGGACATAGTTCAAACTGAGATCCCAGGCATAGTGCAGTTTTTCATTCTTACGGGACAACACATAAAACGTAAGCACCAAAACAATAACCGCCGGAATAATCGGCCAGAGAATATCAAAATAATGTACAGAAGCTATCAGAATCCGGGTGGCAAGGGGCAGTTCCTTAATTCCCATGGCAGCAAAAAGTTCAAGGAGCTGCGGCAGGACAAAGACCATCCAGAAAATAAAGGCGCCAAACATTGCCACCAGCACAAATGACGGATAAATAAGGGCACGTCGGGTGGAAGAAATAATCTCCTGTATCTTTTCCAGATGCAGGGCGGCATCTTCAAGGGTTGTATCCAGCTGCCCGGTCTCTTCCCCGATGGATACCAGGGGTAAAATAATATTGGGAATCTGTTTCTCTTCAAGAGCCAGGGATTCTGAAAAAAGTACCCCTTCTTCCAATCGATGCTGTACCCTGCTGAACACCTGATTCAGCAACGGCTGCCCTGTCCCGCTGGTAAGATCCTGCAGGCTTTCCCGCAGCGGTACGCCGCCCTTTAATAACAGAGCGAGGTTACGGAAAAATTCGGCGAGCTCCACCCGGGTCATCTTCCGTTTCAAACCGCCACTCGAAGAAAACAGTGCCTTTCGATACTTTACAAGACTGAGCCCCCTTCGCTCAAGGACCTGAAACATCTCAGCAACCGAGTCAAACTCGCCATCGGACTTCTGCAATTGTCCGTTGACATCTATGGTGGTATAGGAAAAACGGGGCATCAGCCAAGAACCCTGCGCAGCTCATTGATACTGGTAACGCCGTTCATAACTTTACGGCGTCCCGAGTTCACCAGTTCTGAAAAACCTTCCTGCCGGGCCTGGTCCAGAATTTCACCAAGGGGCGCATCGTCTGCCACCAGGCGAAGAATCGGCTCTGAACAGACCAGCAGTTCCGAAACACATTCCCTGCCGTAATATCCGGTATTGCGGCACTGGTTACAGCCCACCGCCTGAAAGTATTTCCCGTCTTCAGGAAGATCATATTCTTTCAACTCTTCCGCAGTATGCTCAGCGGGTTTCCGGCAATGTACACAGAGCTTTCGCACAAGCCGTTGTGCAAGCACCCCTGCAAGGGAAGTGGAAAGAAGATAGGAAGAGACACCAAGATCCTTCAGCCTGGCAAGGGCACCAAGAGCGGTATTGGTATGCAGGGTTGAAAGCACAAGGTGTCCGGTAAGGGCTGCCCGAACCCCGAGGATTGCTGTTTCCTCATCCCTGATTTCACCAACCAGCATCACGTCAGGATCCTGCCTGAGAAAAGTACGGATGGCTGCAGAAAATGTGTAGCCCGCCTTCTCATTGACCTGCGTCTGCCGAATCATCAGGAGCTGATACTCGATGGGATCTTCAATGGTAAGAATATTTTTGCCAATGGCATCCTGCTGCCGAAGGGCGGCATAGAGTGTTGTCGATTTACCGCTGCCGGTAGGTCCTGTAACCAGAACCATGCCATAAGGAGAGCTGAACAGCCGGTTTAACGATTCGACGATCTCCCTTTCAAAACCGAGGTCATTGATATTAAATACAGAACTTCCCTTGGAAGCCAGCAGACGCATAACCATATTCTCGCCAAAATTCGTTTTGACTGTGGAAATACGCACATCAAAGACTTCACCGAGGAACTCGAAGGACATACGCCCGTCCTGGGGTTTTCGCTGTTCAGAGATATCCATCCCCGCGCGAACTTTAATATTTGTCACCAGACGATTATGGAGTCCGCTTGGAAAGACATGGGCGGGACGCAGCACCCCATCTTCACGAAACATAATACGGCTGGAGATATCACTGGGGGTGATATGCATATCCGTCACCCGGTAACTGACGGCAACACCGAGCAGATTATCCACCAGTTTATCCACATCCACGTCACCACCGGGATTTCGACGCAGTCTGCCGACGATATTGTTGATCTCCTGCTCAACAGGATTTTCCATGAGGTAGTAGAAACGTTCAATGAGCTTCTGCAGCTCCATCTCTCCACCCACATACACTTCAACCTGCTGCCCTGTTGTGCGGTAGGCATGTTCGGATGCCACCGTGGAAAAAGGATCTGCCACTGCAATATGCAGGACACCGGCATCTTCAAACAGGACCAGAAACTGAAACTGTTTTGCTATTCGATAGGGAACTTTGGCAAGTAACTCCTGATCCGGAGTAAAGGTACGGAGGTCTACGAAAGTTTGCCCGCTTTGCTCGGCGAGAACCTGAGCAAGGTCACTGTCAGTCAGGATTCCGAGCCGCATAAGACAGGCCCCCATCAACTCACCGGTAGCCTTTTGCTCATGGAGTGAAAATACGATCTGCTCCTCAGTGACAAGTCCCTGTTCTTTGAGGAGTTTACCAAGGGAAGGTGCCTTTTGTGCCGCCATAATATTCTTTACCTGAAAGACCTTTACAAAATCGTTATAACTCTACGAAAACAGTGTATA
Source organism: Desulfocapsa sp. (assembly GCA_024763035.1). Lineage (GTDB taxonomy): Bacteria > Desulfobacterota > Desulfobulbia > Desulfobulbales > Desulfocapsaceae > Desulfocapsa. The sequence goes on from JANTGG010000026.1 coordinate 10,673, forward strand.
TCAGGGAAAAACAAAAAACAAATTTTTCTTGTGCTTTCAAGGGGAAAAAGAATATCCGTGCAGATTTTCTCCTGACAACTGTTTTAACAGATCCGGGTCTTCTGTATTAATACGTCCCCTGAGCACTGAGGAGATACCGCAGAATATCATCTGTCACAGCGTCGATTGATCTGCCGCCTACCGGCACTTCGAAATCTGCAACCTGTCTATACAGTGGCAGCCGTTCGTTGAAAAGATTCTCGACCGCATCCATGTCTTTGAGTAATGGACGTTTTTTTATTTTTTTCTTGGCATTCGGATGGGAATAAATAGCCTCCATAATCTGCTCAAACTCTGCATGCAGATAGATCACCTTGCCAATATCCGAGAGATTGGGGACTTTTAAGAACCCGCCGCCTGTGGAAATAACGGTGTTACGAACCTGCTCAGCAAGCCAGACAGCCACTCGCCGCTCAAGTGTTCTGAAATATGCTTCACCATGGTTTTTAAATATTTTTTTCACCTTCATATTGGTAAAACTCTCCAGGAGGTCATCACAATCCACGGCAAAGCGCTCACTTTTTTCGGCAAGCATCCTCGCAGTGCGTCCCTTCCCCACCCCCATAAATCCTATAAGCACTATATTCCCTGTCATATCAACTCCTTTTCAGTGGTATTTACCAACAACCAGTTTTCGTAGTTACTGCTGCAGACCTTCCATGAAAATCTTTCCGTCAGTGCCTCAATATCTGCCTGTGGCAGGGGGACAGGATTGCCGATAAACCGTTCAAGATGCCGGGCAAGTGTCCCGGGTGAATACAAAAATTCCTGTCCATAGAGTTCCGGATACGAGAGGGCATCCGGCAGCAGAGGGCGGCATCCGGCACGGATACCTTCCAGTACGGAAATGCCAAAGAACTCATGCCTGGCACATGACACCAGCACATCCCCCTGTTTCAATAACGCCGCATACTGCTGAAGAGAATCTGCAAAGCCAAAGTGGACAACCTCTTTCTGCAACCGCTTTTCAGCCTCTGCAAAAGAAGGCGGCATATTTACAAATGACTGCCCCAGCACTATCAAACGGAAGGGAACGCCCCGTTCCTGCAGAGTATACAGGGCATCGAAAAAAATCTCTGGCGCTTTGTCATGTTCCCAGCGGTGATTCCAGATAATAACAGCCGCTCCATCGTCGTTTTTCACAGCAGCACTATGGTCGATGAACGTGTAATCCATACCAGGATAGAGGACACAGCTTTTTTCCCTGATTCCGGCAACCGTGTCAACAAAGTGCATATCCGATGCTTTTTTCAGATAGCTCTGCACACCTGTCAGGAATGTCTCCAGATTATAACGGGAATTAAATGCACAGCTATCCGATGCCAGTGCCGTGGTAAAATTAATGGAGGTAAACTGATACAGCTCCTTTTCCCTTTGCTGCACCGGATACACAAACTGATTCTCATGAAAATATGTGCAGAAACGGGTGTCACTGCTCCACCCCGGAACAGACGACAAAAGAGAACGCAGAACAGCAACATCAACAAAGGTTGAGCAGAGCACTGTGTCAAAGTTTCGTGTATCAGCGGGCATCTTCCCTATCTGATCGGCAAACCAGAGAGCAGACAACTGCATGCGCATCTTCCACTTCCTGGCAGGAAGTGTCAGCACCGTGTAATCAGCAGCACAGTACCTCTGCAGCCCCTGCAGAAAAAGTCTATGGGAGCCGCCGTAGTAGGGCTCAAGGATAAGGATGCGTTTCATTCTTTTCTTTTTTTTAATTCCTCGGACAAAAAGCGATCAAATGGACGCACCTCCCGGATCTGATAGCCACATCCGGAAGGCAGGGTACCACCGCAGAAATAGAGTGTTTTGTCCGGAAAACTGCGACACAGCGGAAGCCGGTTTTCATGGTCTTTGCATAATCCCTCAGCATTTAGCCAGGAGCAGGAAAACTGCAGAAAACCCTGTTCATCTTTGCCGCATACCCGAAAACGCGCATATTGCGGATAGTCTATAAGCATGGCAGCAAAAGCCTTTTCAGAACGCAGCCAGCCCTCGTCACCTTCAAGATTAATCCTCCGGCAGCATTTCCCGCAGGCCTGACACATCCCTGTAACCAGCAGCTCTTTTCTGCTCAGACCTAATCTCAGAGCACGGACAGCCCCGAGAAAAGAATAGGAAGAGAGAAATTTTCTAAGCCTGTTCATGAGCAATGGGCATTCTGTGAAAAATCTGATACAAAGAAGACATATTTTCAATCAGGTTCAGCAGTGTCCTGTTAGAAAAATTGCAGTAAGTAAGAGGAGGGCTACACTCCATCCCCGTTCGCTTTACCTGCAAAGTTCCAACCGGACAACACTGAGTCAGCCTACGTTAATCGATCGTAATTGCGGAGACAAGCAGATGTGGCATTCAAAAGATGTTTATTACCTTTCCGGCAGTACCGGCATCCTGGCTGAAGATCTGGGTAAATCCCTGCTCTGTCAGTTTCCCGAAATCAGTTTTAATACGGAAAAAATCCCCTTTATTCGATCTGAAGACGATGCTCAAAACGCCATCGATCATATTCTCTCCCGCTCGGCAGGACGATATCCACTGGTATTTTCGACGATAATGAACAAAGATCTGATAAGAATACTCGACGCCCCCGAAGTTGAATTCTTCAGCATCTGCGACAACTATCTCGAAGATCTCGAATCCATACTGGAAGCTGTTCCCCTTCGCATGTCCGGATATTCACGTCATTTGGACGACACCACCATGGCAAAGCGGGTGGAGGCAATCCAGTACTGTATCTCCCATGACGACGGAAGCCTGACGAAGGATTACGACGAGGCAGAGGTCATTCTTCTTGGGGTATCACGTTCCGGCAAGACACCCATATCGGTTTACCTGGCAACCCAGATGGGGATCAAGGCGGCAAACTACCCCCTTGTCCCGGAAGACCTCGATGCCTACCGTCTGCCATCAAGCATTGTCCGTAACAAGGCACGGGCAATCGGGCTGTCAACATCCCCTGCGAACCTGCATGCCATCCGGGAAAAACGTTACCAGGGCAGCAGCTATGCAAAACTTGCCACCTGCAGCAATGAACTTTCCCAGGCAAATCAGATTTTTCTTAACCATAACATCCCGGTTATCATATCCGACGGCAGTTCCATCGAAGAAACGGCCACCCAGGTGGCACAACAGCTGTCTCTGAAGCGACTCCCTCACCTTTAAACCCATTCGTAAATCCGATGAAATTTATTGATACTATCCCTTTTCCCGTCCTTATTTTCCTCTGTCTGATCCTCGGACTTGCACCCTTTGTACCGGAGCCGCACCTTCTCGAAAAGCTGCGTATGCTCAGCCAGGGAACTCTTAGAAAACCCATAGATATCTTTGACCTTCTTTACCACGCAACACCATTCATCCTCCTTGCCATCAAACTTATTCGCATAAAAAAAAGGAACGGCACCCAATGACACCTGTAAAAAACTGTCCCTGCGGCAGCGGCAATGACTTTGGCTCATGCTGCGAACCCATCATCTCAGGTCAGCAAAATGCCTTAACGGCAGAACAACTTATGCGTTCACGCTACAGTGCCTATACAATAAAAGACAGCAGCTATCTGCTGAACAGCTGGGCAGAAGAAACACGCCCCGGCGAACTCGACCTTGATGCCGATCCCATTCAATGGGTTGGACTGGATATTGAAGCATGTGAAGATGGCGGCGACAGGGATACGGCAGGAACGGTCACCTTCACTGCCCGTTTCCTGAGCTCCGGACATCTCTGCCTGCTGCACGAAAAAAGCAGATTTATAAAAAACGGGGATCGCTGGTATTATAAAGACGGGGAAACACACTCATCCACTGCCAAGGTGGGCAGGAATCAGCCCTGCCCCTGCGGCTCGGGTAAGAAGTTCAAAAAATGCTGCAGCAGATAGAAAACGCAGACTCCCTGCAGATCGCGCAGTCTGCGTTTTTGGACAAACTTTTTTACGAATTTACTCAGGAATAGAGTCCATGGAGGCAAATTTCGGTTCGTGCAGGGGCAGCAGGATATCAGCCTCCTCCTTAATCTTCAGCATTATGTCGTAGGCATCATTTACATTGACATGGGTTCCCGGGGGAATAACCTCCATCTCCATGGCCGTTACCTGCTTAGGGGGAAAGAAGTTTTCCAGCAGACAGCAAAATCCGGTGATAATTGCCGTCCCCTTCTCCGTTTCAACGGCAACGGAGAGTCCGCCTGCGGTATGGGCAGGGGTGTGAATCACCCGAACCCCCGGCACAATCTCACAATCACCTTTCACGGTACGTATCTGATCGGCTTCACTGATCTCATAAATAAAATCTTCCAGATACCGGAAATCAAGGGGATGGGGATCACGGATATGCTCCAGTTCCTTTTCGTGCACATAAAACACGGCATTTGAGCATTTATAGTCATTTTCACAATGGTCATTGTGGAGATGGGTATGGATCACAATGTCGATATCTTCCGGTTTCAGCCCCCATCTGGCAAGCCCTTCCTCAAAAGGAATAACCTTAGCACCTATGGCAGTATCCCGGTCCTCCGATTGAATAGGATGCATCTCACCGGTATCAACGAGAATTTTCTTATCCCCGCCTTCAAGGTACCAGGAATAAATGGGAATAGTGTACGGTTTGCCATAATCATGCTGATATGTCATCATGCCCTTATCAAACACTTTGCTGCCTATAACCATGGGGTGAAGTGTAAAAGTTGTCATATTAACCTCCGGACTGGATTTTTTTGAAAAATTTCCGTATAATCGGTCAACCTATCCCGCGATCGTTTAAAGAATACATTAAATAGATTGAGACGCAACTTTTAATTGGAGTTTTCCATGCAGGATTATCCACTGCTCGATACCCCCGCCATTCTTTCATCCATCTTTTTTCCACGCAACTGCGAACGAACCACCCTGCCGCCAGGTGCGCAGGATGTGGATATTGAAACAGAATCAGGAATTATCATAGGCTGCAGATTTTACATAAAAGATCGTAATGCCCCAAATCTTATTTTTTTCCATGGAAATGGTGAAATCGCCGCAGACTATGATGAAATTGGACCGCTGTATAATCAGAACGGTATGAATCTGCTTGTCACCGATTACCGTGGATACGGCTGGAGCAGCGGGACACCGACTGTCAGCAATATGCTTAGTGATGCTGAAATACTTTTCCGGGAGATCCTCAACTGGCTGAGTTATAACACGTATACAGGAAAGACTTTCCTTATGGGCCGCTCCCTGGGCTCTGTGGCTGTTATTGATATTGCAGCGCGGGATGAAAAAGATATCAACGGCATTATTCTGGAAAGCGGCATAGCTGATACCATCCCCCTTGGCAAAACTCTTGGATTTGCCATCGATGAAATGGATTTCAGCGAAGAAGATGGTTTCAGGAATCTGGAAAAAATTGAGAAAATCACCAAACCCACCTTCATCCTTCACGGTGCTCTTGATGAGCTGATCCCTGCGGTTCAGGCAGAAAAGCTTCAATCATTCAGTGGTGCCAAGACAAAAGAATTTATCATCATCCCCGGTGCTGCCCACAACACAATGATCGCCACCGGCGGCATGCTTTATTTCCAGACCATCAAGAAGTTTATTGATAAAGTTACCGGGGTGACGAACTGGCGTAAACGCCGTAAAAAATCCACTGCCGTTTCAGGAGAATAATCCATGCAGAACCAAAGAAACAAAAGCAACATCCCATATATTCCATTGCTGGTATTTGCCCTTTCCTGCATTCTTTCGGGCTGTATTTCTTCAAACAGCGACGGCATCAGGTCTGCAAAGATTGCTGCCGACCCATCCATCCTGCGCGTGGGCGTTTCAGCAAATGCACCGCCGCTTGTTTATAAACGCAACGGCAAACTCACAGGTCTGGAGGTCGACCTCGCCAGGAAACTGGGACGATTTACCGGCAGGCAGGTAAAATTTATTGAGGTTGACTGGGACAAACAGATAGACGCGCTGGTAAACAATGAGACGGATATCATTATGTCCGGCATGTCAATCACCCCTGCCAGACAATACCGCATTGCCTTCAGCACCCCCTATCTTCGTTCCGGGCAAATCCTGCTGGTTCGACTCCAGGAAAAAGGACTGTTTTCAACCGGCATCTACAGCCTGATGAACTCCTCTTATACAATTGGTACGGTAGAAGATACAACCGGCGATCTTTTTGTGACCACAAATATCAGCAGAGCAAAAATTAAACGCTTCAAAAAATCAGAAGACGCGGTGAACGCCTTGATCAACAAAGACATTGATGCCTTTGTCTACGATGCCCCCATGATCTGTTACTATTCTGCAGTGAATGAAAACACAAAACTCACCCCCATCCTCTCACTTGCCACAGAAGAGTTCAACGCCTGGGGAATTCGCAAAGATGACACGAAGCTGCTGGTACAGGCAAATCAGTTCCTGCAACAGTTAAAGGATGAGCATCGCCTCCATGAAATCATCCGCACCTGGATTCCTTATATGTAATAAACGCCAATAACCGGGAATGCGAAAAAACCGGAACGGGCAAGGTACGGATTTTTGTACAGTTATTGATACACTATGAAAAACAGCACACAGAAACGACAGGGCTATCTCAGCTGGGATGAATATTTCATGGCAGTGGCACTCCTATCTGCCCAGCGAAGTAAGGATCCGAACACCCAGGTGGGAGCATGCGTCGCCACCCCTGACAACAAAATTGTCGGGGTCGGCTATAACGGTTTCCCCTGGGGCTGTTCGGATGACGAACTTCCCTGGGCAAGGGAAGGCGATCTGCTGGACACCAAGTATCCATACGTCTGCCATGCAGAATTAAATGCGGTGCTGAATTCAATTTCCTATAACCTGAAGGGCTGCAGGATATATGTAGGGCTTTTCCCCTGTAATGAATGCACTAAAGTTATTATTCAATCCGGCATTCAAGAGATTATTTACATGTCCGACAAGTACGCAGACAGCGATTCCGTGGTTGCCTCAAAACGGATGCTTGCCCAGTCCGGAACACAGTACAGACAATTTCAAACCGCAGGGAGACAAATCACCCTGGATCTTTCCGGAGGAGATCTATAGGCAGCTGGTCGGACAACCCCTCTGTTTTATGCAAATCCTGGTCTGAGATCTGACCTAGCATAGCAATCGCTTTCCAGACAACTCACCGCACTGTTACAGCGAATGTTCATACCCCTGATAGCTGATATCTTCCCTTCCCCGATCTGTTTCCAGAAATACACCTGCCCCTGTTCTCATTTCCCCAATTTGATAAACATGCAGCTTCTTTTCCTTCATTACTGCCATAAACTCCTTTTCCCTTCCCCTCTTCACAGTAAAGAGCAGTTCATAATCTTCCCCGCTGCGCAGCATAAAATCCTCTGCATCCCTGTCAAGAATTCTGCACGCCGAAGCAAGCCCGGAGAGAGCAGGAAGCCGATCTTTTATGAGTACGGCCGCAAGACCTGAAGCCTGACAGATATGCGCAAGATCCGTGGCAACTCCGTCTGAGATATCCTGCATGGCGGTAAGCAATCCACTTTGTGCCAGCTCAATGCCGCATTGCACACGGGGAACGGGGTTCAAATGGGCATCAATCAATGGCTGCAGCTCCTGATCCCATTGTGTTGTTTCTCCTTTATCGGCAGCCAGAAGTTCAAGACCCGCGCCTGCAGAACCAAGACAACCGGACACCCAGACACTGTCTCCCACCTCGGCACCTGAGCGATAAATACTGCCCCCGGGAGAAGCCCTGCCAAGAACAGTAACCGTAATAACAATCTCACTTCCCCTGACCGTATCACCACCGATAAGCTCCGTATTAAATTCATGCAGTATGGCAAAGGCACCGTCCAGCCAGCGATCTATCCAAAGCTGATCCAGTTCGGGAGGGAGACAGAGTGAGAACAATACAAAAAGCGGTCTGCCTCCCATGGCGGCGATATCACTTAGATTTACAGCAACGGACTTACGGCCGAGCAGATATGGAGGATGCCAGTCCCTGTTAAAATGAACATCGTCAACAAGTGTATCGGTACTCAAAAGGAGTGAAGCCGAAGGAAGAGCAATTTCACAGCAATCATCTCCAATTCCCTTAACGACTCCAGCCTGTGCGGAAGCGCAGGCAGAACTGATCCTTTTTATAAGCTCCCTTTCCGACCAGGCAGCCACTACTTCACCCGCTTGAGAAATCCACTGGAGGGTGTTTTACCGGTGGAATCCTGTGGAGAAGTTTTTTTTATGTCCGGAGCCAGAGTAACCGCTTTTACAAACCGCTCTTCTCCTCCCATGGTAAATATCTCCATACCGGTCATCTGGGCAGTTCGTAAGGTCCAGGTCATCTTCTGGGGCGGTACAGCCAAAAAGGTAAAACTGACATGCCACCACTCATCCTTACGGCTGGTATCCCTGCTGATATCAGTAACAAGGGCATATACCAGCATTTGCGGTTCCTTGGATACAATCAGTACAATATCACCGATATCAGTGGTATCCTGGAACGGAACGAGCTGCCGAAGTTCTTCAACCAGTTTTTCCATTGTCTACTCCGTTTATTGTTCAATACTTATCGTGGACTCAAGAATAATCGAATTATCCCGGAAAAAACTTCTTGATCCTAATTGTGAGTACATGGCAACTCCGTCAAGGAGGGGAAGAATTATTTTATCCACTGCAATTTTTGACGAACGGGCCACCTCCGGCCCCTGCAATGATGCCATGGAACTGGCCCAGACAGCAAATTCCCTGCATGCTGCAGCAAGACTGGCAATATTGATGTAGGCAGCAGAGTTGTTGGGCAGAAGCAAACGGTCTGTAACCAGCCGCACATTTTTATCATCCATGAAATTCCCTTCGGGATATTCCCGAAGTTCAATGATCTGCCTGATAACATCGATACTGTTAGAGATATACGCATGCTCATCGATAAAGGTAAACGCAGGCTGCAGGCCACTCTGCGGTGCCACCCCCCAATAGGAAACAACTGCATTTTTATACATTTCCTCACTGATGGGAATATCGGCAGTAGCAAGAAGTTTCCTGAAAACGTTCTGGAAAGCTTCCGGTTTTTTGAGTTTTAAAACAAGAGCCGCTTTGGGCAGGGGGATTCCTTTGCTTTCTATATCCTGAACAAGCACAGCAATATCCTTACTCACCATATCAAGGATCTCTTCAAACTGCACTCCGGTGGCGTCGAATATCTCCTGATGCAGCAAATCAAGATTCCCTGACTGTCTCACCAGGACGGTAGAGTAGATATTCCAGAGTAGAGGAAGATTTAAGGTATTGGTCCAGTAATAAAACAAAACGTCAGGAGGAACCATGCTAAGTGTATCATTTGTTGAAGGCCTGACGGAAAGCAACTGAACTATTCTGGAGTCAAGCTTCTTCATATCGTAGTTGATAACCACTTTTTCCTGAAGCAATGCGTCTTCCTTCCAGGCACCATATGCTGCACTCCCCCACCCCTTCCACTGTTCCAACAGGGCAAGAAACTCTTTTTCATCATCTTCCGGCAATTTTTCCGAGATAATTTTTCCTTGCTCATAAAGGGCAGGAAAGGAAACGTAGGTAAACAGTTTTGATTTTTCCAGCTGCTCATGAAGCTTCAGATACTGCTGATTTCGTGATAAGGTATTTTGTTTCTTATCGTAGAGATCAAGACCTTTACGGATCAGACGTTCATCAACTGCCATAAGCACAAGATCTTTCACCACCACTGCCGATACTGTTACAGTCGAATCGACCTGGTATCTGTCTATTGTATATTTCCCGTACTGCACACTGCTTTTTACAATATCTTCAGTGAGCATGGGAGCAAGAAACTGCAGGAACTGAGCATTATGACGTGGTCTCGAAATCAGGAGCAGTCGTTCTTCCAGGGCAAGTGCTGGATTGTCTGCTGAAAAAGATTTCGCCGGGAAGAGTGCTACTGAAAACTCCCTTCCCAGGAGTTCATTAAAGGCGGGACTGTCCATAAACTGACTGAGCTGATCAGCGGCAGTGCGCACTTCCCGAACCTGATCCGGAGGGGCACCCAGTTCCTCGAGCACATCGAGAAACTGCATATCCCGTAAAATCCTGCCAAGCTTAGAGCCTTGGAATTCGGTGATGATCTCAGCCAAATTCTTATGTTCAGCATAGAACAACACATTTTCCGGCAAAAAATCAGATGCTGATACAGTCTGCCGCTCGGGACCCTTCTGAAACAAGACAAAAAGGATTGCTGCACCACAGCAGATAAAAAGAACCGAAATAATAAATTTTCTCATATTTTTCTCCGTAGACAAAAACAAAAAAATCTTTTCTGCAAGCCAGGACGTTCAAAACGCCTAAACGCAAAAAGGTCTGCCCTTAAGAGCAGACCTTTTGGGGAAATCACCGGTCACAGGACTGTTTATTCCTTCTGCAGAACAATAAGTACCTGTGCTGTGCCCTCGAGTATATATTTCAAAATGGCCTCAGAAGGCGGCGCATTTCTGCATGCCTCCATACCTTCCTGCAGTATGCCGAGAACATTTATGAGAGCATCGGATGAATCACTCCCCTTTTTCTCTATTTTCTGACAGATGGTGGATAAGAGCTGAAGGAATATTTTATCAGCAGTACCGGCACTCACGCTTGTTCTGCTCATATTAATTGCAGCAAAAAGAGATGTTATATTGGAATCATTGACTTCTTCCTGCAGGGCGGAAATACAGTCAAGCAGAGTCTTAAGTTCTCCTGCCGCATCCGGAAGCGGATCAACTTCTGCATCATCTGGCATTACTTCGAAAACGACCGATTCAACGTCTTCTGGTTCCTCATCTTCTTCACCGACTGCAGAAACTGCAGCTGCGCTTACTCCTGCAGCCGCTGCTGCGACTTCACCCGGAACCGTAAAATCAATGGTTTCATCATCGTCTGCAACAGTGTCAATGTCATCCGCTTCCTGAGCGGTATCCTGAACTTCTACGTCTTCGGATCCCTCTGCCTCCTCAGCGATTTCCTCTGCAGTCTCATCTGCTGCGACTTCCTCCGTGGCAGGCTCTTCCGGTTCTTCAACCTCGGTCTCTTCTTCTGCAAGCTCTTCGGGAGCGGCCTCAGATTCTTCTTCATCCAGGAAGGAAAGACTGTCTGCAGCAGGTGTTTCATCGCTCTCAGCCAGGGTCGGGGCGGGTTCGTCATCATCAAGGAATGACAGACTGTCTGCAACTCCCTCCTCCACTGTTTCTTCTTCGGCAGCAGGGGCTTCGTCGCTGTCTGCAAAGGCGGGAGCAGGCTCATCATCGTCAAGGAATGACAGGCTGTCTGCAACTCCCTCCTCCACTGTTTCCTCTTCGGCAGCAGGGGCTTCGTCGCTGTCTGCAAAGGCAGGAGCAGGCTCATCATCGTCAAGGAATGACAGGCTGTCTGCAACTCCTTCCTCCACTGTTTCCTCTTCGGCAGCAGGGGCTTCGTCGCTGTCTGCAAAGGCAGGAGCAGGCTCATCATCGTCAAGAAATGACAGGCTGTCTGCAACTCCTTCCTCCACTGTTTCTTCTTCAAAAGCAGGAGCCTCGTCGCTGTCTGCAAAGGCGGGAGCAGGCTCGTCTTCATCGTCGAGAAATGACAAACCGGCAGCGAACTCTTCTTCAGACGCCTGATCTGCTGCGACAGCTGCCTCCTCGTCAGAAGATTCAATTTCATCATCAAAAAAGGAGTCCAGACGATTCTCAAGATCACCTTCCCCGCTCTCGGCCTCACCTGCAACCTGATCTTCATTAAATCCGGAGTCTTCATCACTGTCAAACAGAGCAGGGGCAAGGCCGCCCTCATCTGTCGGCAGTGCGTCCTCGTCAGAGTCATCATCTGCTTCTGTCTCAACATCAACTCCGGGAATAGGAGCCTCTTCCGTTTCTTCATCAGGCGCTTCTGCTGCTATTCCTTCAACCAGCTGATCGGCAAGACTGTCAACACTGAAGCTGCTCTCTTCTGCGGCGTCCACAAGGGCAGGGGCAACAGCACCATCTTCAAGGGGCAAGGCCTCTTCATCAGAATCATCATCGGCTTCCGTTTCGACATCGACACCTGCAAGTGCAGATTCGTCAGAATTTAAACCAACCGGTTCTTCGTCACCTTCATCCCCAAAGACCGAGTCAAGGCGTGATTCAACATCCGATGCGACCTTTGCATCATCTTCATTGTAATCAGATTCCTGATCCCCCCCTGCAAATGCCGGTGCCGGCTCATCCGGGGTAATTTTTGAAGAAGGACTGGCGGCTGCGGAAACTGCAGAAGCCCCTTCAGCAGAGATTTTTTTCTTAAAGAAATTAAACTTTTCAACTTCAGTTAAGAGAATACGTTTCTCTTCATCTGCAGGAAGATCAGAAAGCGTTATCTTCTCCAGAGAATCATAAAAGGAGTGTAAAAGTGGAAATGCGCTTTGATCAGACTGGCTTCGTTTTTTATTGATATATGAGCCAATGGCACCAATCCCCTGCAAAAGGATCAGCTTTGCTTTACTCTGCCCGATGACCCCCTCAAGTCTTTTAACCTCATCACTTAATTTCTGCAGTTCCTGATCATTAATCTCCCAGTCAATGCCAAGGACCTGTGCCTGAAGAATCTTCAGAGGATTATCCTTTTCCTCGTCAGATGAACTCTCTTCCTCAACAGCTGCCGTTGCCGGGGCAGCAGGAGCAGCTGATGTTTCCGACGGTCCTGCCTTGGCAATATTTACCTTCAGTTGGTCAAACCGTTTTACATCCTGCATCAACAGCTGTTTCTTTTCTTCTGTACTCATCGTATCTTCTAAATTAACCTGTTTTTCCAGGCTATGATAAAACTGAAGAAGCACTTTGATGGCATCAGGGTGAGCGTTTGCCCGCTCTTTATAGATATACTTCCCTATCTTATCAAGCCCCTGAATATAAACCTTTTTAATCTTGTCATCAGCCCAGATATCATTCAGATCGAGAAGTTCATCATTCAACTGTTTGAGAATATCGTCATTAATTTCCCAGTCTATGGAAAGGATAATGGTCTTCAGTTGAGCAATGGGTGATTCATCATCGCCACCGAATTCAAAGAGATTAACAGATTCGTCTTCCATACCAGCGGTCAGATCATCAAATTGATTTTCGCTATGCTGTGTCACCGTACACTTCCCTAGAGTAGTTTTTTCTGAATAGAAACAACCGTTGAAGAAATAATTTTCTTCAAGGTTGCTGCAACATTATACCCGGTAATTGCGCTTGCTTCAAAATCAGGTACCTTCAACCTGCTGTTCAGGTCTTTTCGTAAAAGCTCTGTGGGCAGAATGGGTACACCGTGTTCTTTCAGATCCACTTTATTGTACTGAATAACAAGCGGAATCTTAAAGATTGATTCTTTGTAGGCCTGCAGATTCTCATGGAGCTGGTTCAGGGAACGGATATTTTTTTCCCGTTGCTTCTCCATGGCATCAGCCACGAAAACCACTCCGTCCACACCCTTTAAAACAAGCTTACGAGTGGCATTATATTTAACCTGACCGGGAACAGTATAAAGCTGGATCTTGATGTCATATCCCTTGATTTTCCCCATATCAAATGGAAGAAAATCAAAAAATAATGTCCGGTCTCCATGGGTCTTCAAACTGACCATCTCAGACTGAATCTGATTGCGGAATTTTCGATTTACATACTCAAGATTTGTTGTTTTTCCACAACGGCCAGGTCCGTAATACACAATCTTAACCTGTACAACCTTGTCTTTTAAGTTGATAAAACTCAAGCGTCCACCCCTCAGTAACGTATTCTATATAATTATGGAATAATTTAAGAAAAGCATATCAACCGTTGTTCGCACCCCAGACCACGCGAATCTGCTCAATGGCTTCAACCACATTCAGCCTGAGAAAACCCAGAGAAATCTCTGTTCCAAACATAGAAATAAGGAGTAACTCATCATCAATCTTACTAAAATGAATATTGGACTCCTGCCCTTTATGGAAAAGAAGGGAGAATTCAGCTTCACCAACAAGTTTTGCCATGGCATCGACAGTTGCAAAATTCCCAGCGGCAAGAGCTGCAAACGAATAGACATCGTACTTGCTTTCACCATTATCTTTTGCAGTGATGATATTTCCTGCCATATCGATAATGATGACACAGTCCACACCAAGCTTAATTAGCTTTTCCGACAAAATCGTATCAATCTGCTCAAGCTGTTCCTGACTGACGATCCCATAATTCATACTAAATACCTCTTTCCTTTTTATGAACCATTTTACTGAGGGGTTCTTTCTGAATCTACCTGTACTGCAACGTTATCGATAACAAAAATGATTTGCAGACTCATTCACAAGCAATTTAAATCAGTAGAATTTTCTTTCCTGATGTAAAATTATTTTTCCCTGACAATCATTAATTATCAAACAATTCGAAATTAGTATACGACAGATTTTTGGCGATATGAAGCTGTTTTTTTATTTTTCCTAAAAAAATCACAGCCATATAGCAATTCCTGCAGGAAAGCACAGACAACAAATTCTATCGCATTGTACTTCCGTTATTTTTACAGACCCTCCTGCCACATTATTTTTTCAGCGAACCCACAGCTCAACATGCTCAAACAAATCCACATCAAACAGTCCCAAATCCGTCATCTTCAAATGCGGAATAACGGGAAGTGCCAGAAAACTCATCAGCATAAAGGGATCAGAAACGTTTCCACCAAGGGATTTTGCAGCCTTCAGTGCTGCGGCAAATCCACCGGCAACATCCTCCGCTCGTTCCATTGACATAATACCACCAGCCCGCAGGGGTAGAAAGGAGAGCACCTTTCCCTCCGCTGCAACAGCCAGCCCTCCTCCACTTCCAGCAATTGTCCGAACGGCCAGTTCCATATCGGTATCACTGACACCGACAGCAGTAATATTGTGGGAATCATGACCAACAGTTGAAGCTAAAGCCCCTTTCTGAATACCAAACCCCCGCACAAACCCAAGACCCATACTTCCTGTGCTCCTGTGACGCTCAATCACTGCCAGTTTCACGATATCATTTTCACAATCGGCAACCGCAAGACCGTCTTCAATCTTTACCTCTAATTCCAGGAGTTCAGTAAGAAGATTTTCGTGCTGCACTCCAATAACACGTGCAACCTTCCCCCTCGCCGGAATTGCAAAAGAGATCCTGGAAAAATCCACATGAACCGAATTAAATACTTCCGGGAAAGCATTTTGCGACAGAGCCTGACCCTCCTTTTCTTTTTCGGCCCCTCCATCCATCCGTTTTCCTCCGGCAAACACCATTCGCGGCCGAATATCTTTAAGGCTGTCGAAGAGCACCAGATCTGCACGATATCCGGCAGCCACCGCCCCTCTGTTCCGCAGATGAAAACAGTTCGCCGGATTGATGGTGACCATCTGAATTGCAGTAACAGGATCAAGCCCCAATCGCACCGCCTTGCGTACTGTACGATCGAGATGCCCTTTCACAATAAGATCATGGGGATGACAGTCGTCTGTTACCATGAGACACCTGTGGCTGTTACCGACAGAAACCACCGGCAGCAAGGCTTCAAGATTCTTTGCAGTGGATCCCTCTCTTATGAAGAGCCACATTCCTGCACGCAGTTTCTCCCGTGCTTCTTGAGCTGTCACACACTCATGGTCAGATCTGACACCCGTACTGATATATGCCTGCAGATCTTTTCCGCTGAGCCCTGGCGCATGACCATCCAGAGGTATATTGAGTTTTTCAGCAAGCAGCAGTTTTTCCAGCACCTCTTCATCTTCAAACAGAACTCCCGGAAAATTCATCATTTCCGCGATACCGATCACACTGTTATCACGGCATAATTCCTCAAGCTTATCAGCATCAAGCTGTGCTCCGGAATTTTCAAAATGTGTTGCCGGTACGCATGAAGGAGCCATCACAAAGACAGAACACGGCTGCCCCTCACTTTCTGCAATCATAAAGCGAACACCTGAAATACCAGCGACATTTGCAATCTCATGGGGATCACAAACCACAGCAGTTGTTCCGTGGGCCAGAACAGTTTTTGTAAATTCCCCGGGAGTAAGCATGGAGCTTTCTATATGGATGTGTCCTTCGATAAATCCGGGTGACAGATAGGCTCGCTCACAATCGACCTCCAGAACACCTGTATATTCCCCGAGACCGGCAATCCTTTCACCGCATATGGCAACATCAGCCTCGACAATCTCTCCGCAAAAGACATCAATAACCCGACAGTTTTTCAAAACACAATCTGCCGGTTCCACCCCTCGTGCCTGACGTATTCGTCGACCAATTTCTTTTTTTGTATCCATTCCTATACTTAACAGTATAATATCCACAAACTCAACAATCATTTTTCATCGTTGCGATGGACTGTGGAATCTGCTAAGAACAATTTATGAGTTCAAAAAAGAGAGAACGAGCACCATTACCGACAGTGCAGGCACCCTGTTTTTTTATCGATACCCACTGTCATCTTGATATGGATGCCTATGAGACAGACCTTCCTGATATCCTTCGCTCTGCTGAGAAACATGGAATACGCTCCATAATCACCATTGGCATTGATGAGAAAAGTTCCTTCGTCGCAGCCAGCCTTGCAGAACAGCATCCCATGGTCCACGCCTGCATAGGCGTTCATCCCCATGACGCGGAATCAGTTACAGAAGACACCTACGTGAATTTAAATACTCTTGCAGAAGACAAAAGTGATGTCATTGTGGGATATGGTGAAATCGGACTTGATTACGCGAAGAATTATTCAGATCCGAAAATCCAGAAAAAGATTTTCCGGGAACAGCTTGAAATCGCAAAGGAACGTGAGCTCCCCGTCGTTATCCACGACAGGGAGGCCCATACCGATACACTTGAAATCCTTCGCAGTGCCGGACCGTTGCCAAAAGGTGGTGTCATGCACTGCTTCTCAGGAGACATGCAACTGGCTGGGACTATCATTGATATGGGTTTCCACCTATCCATTCCAGGGGTTGTTACCTTCAAAAACGGTACGACATTACAGGAGGTGGCAGCCACGATCCCTCTGGAAACCCTCCTTTTGGAAACGGACGGTCCCTTTCTCTCCCCTGAGCCCTGGCGCGGGAAACGAAATGTACCGGCTCACCTACTGTACACAGCATTGAAAGTGGCACAGTTACGGGGGATATCAATGGAAGAACTTGCAGAACAGACCAGTGCCAACGCACAACAGCTTTTTAACTATAGAGTTGAAGAATGACAGCAATTACAACAAACCTGCAGAAAATTCAGAGTAACATCGCAATTACTGCCGGGAAATATGGGCGAGATCCATCAGATATACGACTCGTTGCTGTTTCTAAACGACATTCAGATAGCAGTATCCTGGAGGCGATGGCAGCCGGTCAGACACTTTTTGGCGAGAGCTATATTCAGGAGGCTGCTGAAAAACACAGACAGCTGTCAGAGACTCCGGCAGAGTTTCATTTCATCGGTCACCTGCAGACCAACAAGGCAAAGATCGCTGCAGCTCTTTTCACCATGATCGAATCAGTGGATCGCTATAAACTTGCCAAAGAGTTACAGAAACACCTGGAAAAGCTCAACAAAAGCATGAAAATACTCATCCAGGTAAATATCGGCAGAGATGCGAATAAATCCGGCGTGTTACCGGAAGAGACAGAAGATCTTCTCCGACAAATAAAACAATTATCACGACTTCAAATCAGGGGACTGATGACTATCCCACCCTACTCCACAGAGTTAGAAGAAACGGCAGGATATTTCAGAGATCTGAAAGAGCTTGGGAAGATCATGCAGGAAAAGCAACTCATTCCTGCTGACCATCCCATGGAACTCTCCATGGGCATGTCACAGGACTATGAAATCGCTATCAGGGAAGGGGCAACCCTTATCCGCATAGGAACAGCAATCTTTGGAGAACGCCCCCCACTACTCCATCCAGGCTGATTTTTTCTCAAACAAAAAAAGCATCACCTCCAGCAGGAGACGATGCTTTTTACCATCAAAACAAATCTGTATTCAAACAAAAAACAAGTACAAATCAGCCTTTAGCGGAAGCACGCTTGGCAGCCTTCAGTGGATTCACACGTACAGTAACGACCTTGATCTCAGGCTTGGCGTGGGTGGCAAAATTACATATCCCGATACGCCACTTCGCTGCAGGCATTATGTACGATTGGCAAAATTGAGTTCCTGACTCCTCAACAATCCGGTCGCACCCTTCGCACTGTTCAACAACCGGCTTGAAATTCCTCTCACTATAACTCGTAGCAGCTTGACTCTGCATGGCGTTCTCCTCGATATATTTTATACAACAC
>JANTGG010000027.1 GCA_024763035.1 Desulfocapsa sp.
CTGGTTTCCCTGTTACCGTAAGGGTGAGGATCTTGTCATCGAGCATAACGACCGTGAGGTTGTTTTTTCACTGCCCAGGCAAAAACATTCACCCGGAAAAAGTCTGGTGGATTTTTTCAGAACAGAAGAGGAGGGAAAGGATTACGCAGGATTTTTTGTGGCTACGCTTGGCAAAACACTGGGAGAAATGTGTCAGAAGCTCTATGCTGCAGATAAATATCACGAGTACCTGCTCCTCCACGGATTTGGAGTGGAAAGCGCTGAGGCACTCGCCCAGTACACTCACAACCTGATGCGTAAAGAGCTGCAGATTGACGGGAGTGGACAGCGATACAGTTTCGGCTATTCTGCCTGCCCCGATCTTGAACTGCAAAAACCGCTGTTTTCACTGTTGCAGGCAGAAGATATAGGCGTAAAGCTCAGTTCCTCCTGTGAAATGATACCCGAACTCAGTGTTTCGGCACTGGTTGTGCATCATCCGCAAGCCACCTATTTTGCAGTATAGAAAACGTCAATTACGTCCGATATTGTCCTGTAAATATCAGTCAAAAGTGAATTGCGCGTGCCACTCCTCAAACTCATGGGCCGGCAGGGCCTTACTGAAATAAAAGCCCTGCAGCAGGTCGCAGTTCATCTCGTTGAGCCGCCCGGCACTTTCCTTTGTCTCAACACCCTCTGCCACAACCTTCAGCCCGAGGTTATGAGCAAGATCGATGATACTTTTCACGATGATCTCATCATCTTTACTCTTCATCATGTCCAGTACAAATGATTTGTCTATCTTCATCTCGCTGACGGGCAGCTTCCGCAGCTGAGCAAGGGATGAATACCCTGTTCCAAAATCATCAATGGAGATATCCGCCCCAAGAGCCTTCAGACGACTGAGAATTTCAGAAGCCATCTCAGGATCTTTGATAATGGAGGTTTCTGTGAGCTCAATGGTGAGGACTGCCCCACCGAGATTATGAGAACTGAGTATGCCGGTTATAATCTCCGGCAGATCAGGGCTGTGCAGACAGGCAGCCGAGAGATTCACCGCAACATTCATCTCCAGACCTTTCTGCTGCCAGAGCAATGTCTGTTTAATACTTTCCTTTAAAACCCACTGGCTCAAATCCTTTATCAGCCCTGTTCGTTCAGCAAGACCAATAAATTCATCGGGAAAAAGCAGGCCGTGGCTGGGATGCTTCCAGCGAACAAGGGCCTCCGCCTTACAGATCTTCTTGTTTTTCCAGTCAACTTTAGGCTGATAATACAAAGAGAGCTCGTCTCCTTCTATAGCCTGCCGCAGTTCGCCCATGAGAGTAAGCCGTCTGGGGCTGTATCTGTCCAGCTTAGAGGAGTACAGAGCATAACCGTTGTTTTTTTGCTGTTTTGCGGCGTACATCGCCACCTCTGCCCGCTGAATCAGGGTATCCACATCATTTCCATGTTCCGGAAAGAGGGCCACACCCATGCTCGCCCGCACATCAAAGGTTGTATCCTCAACATTAAAGGGAAGATCCATCGCCTTATAAATGCGTTTATAGAAGGAATGCGGAGTATTACTGTCATCCACCTGAGTAAGCAGGATGGCAAATTCATCCCCGCCCATTCTGGCAAGGGTTTCATCTTTTCGAACAACTCCCACCAGACGAAGAGCAACCTGTTTTAACAGGCGATCTCCGGCAAAATGACCCAGCGTATCATTAATCTCTTTAAAATGATCCAGATCGATAATGGCGAGCCCAACCGCATTCTTGTGGCGGCTGGCAGCCTTGATTGCCTGTGCCAGACGGTCGTGAAAAAGAAAACGGTTCGGGAGGTTTGTCAGATTATCATGGGTGGTCTCATACATCACCCGCTGCTCCAGAGAGCTGGTAAGGGACTGCAGTTCACCGGTCTGGTCAAGGATCATGGCACTGGCCTCATACACCAGAATCGTCCCGATATATTGTCCCCAGACAATAAAAACAAATGGCAGAGCATCGAGCAACCAGAGTACAGGCAGGGTTTTCTGCACCTTATAGATACCATCAAGGGAAATCCCCCCGGTGGCCATATAGCAGTTCACCAGGGTGGCAATGATGATCGCCATAACGGAGATAATCAGACCATAAATGGCATGTTTATTCACCGATGCCTTGAGAAGCCGCACATTTCTGGTAAAACCGCTCTGACTCTTATCCATTTTTTCCTTCTACTGCAGGTATCAGGGATTCATCTTCTTCCAGCTTCTGACCAGCTCCACCAGGGTGCGAGTTCCTGTTCCTGACGGCCCTTTGGGGATATAACTCTTCTTGGTAAAATTCCATGCAGTGCCTGCAATATCCAGATGCACCCAGGGTGTGTCCCCGACAAAGGTCTGTAGATATGCAGCAGCGGTGATTGTTCCCGCCGCAGGCCCCCCTGTGTTTTTAATATCAGCGACATCTGATTCTATCTGCTTCACATACTCCTTATCAAGGGGCAATTGCCAGAGAGGTTCACCTGCTCTTTTCCCCGCTGCCAGGAGCCGTTTGACCAGTTTCTGATTATTGCCGAGTAATCCTGTGCGATGATGTCCAAGACCGACAATTACGGCACCGGTAAGCGTTGCCAGATCCACCACACAGTCGGGTTTAAAGTTTTCTATACCGTAGGCAAGGGCATCGGCGAGAATCAGCCGCCCTTCCGCGTCGGTGTTGATAATTTCCGATGTTGTACCGCCGTAATGGCGTACGATATCTCCAGGTTTTAATGCTGAACCACCGGGCATATTGTCTGTTGCGGGAACAATGGCGATAACGTTCACATCGGGTTCTTCAGCACCGACTGCCTGCATCATGGAGAGTACCGCTGCCCCGCCGCACATATCATATTTCATATCCTGCATCCCGGCACCGGGTTTCAGACTGATACCGCCGGAATCAAAGGTGAGTCCCTTGCCAACAAGGAGAATGGTCTGTGCCTTTGCAGATGCACGATATTCGAGGATAACCAGCTTGGGGGCTTCCGCAGACCCCTGATTCACCCCAAGCAGACCACCCATTTTCTTTGCCTTCATATCCTTTTTTTCAAGGACCGTACAGTTCAGCTTATACCGTTTGGCAAGCATTCTTCCAAATTTTGCAAAACTTGCAGGAGTCCATCCATTGCCAGGCTCATTTGCCATATCCCTCGCCTGCATACCTGCCTCAGCAGCATTTTTTCCTCGAGCCAAACCATTGCGAAGGTTTTTTACATCAACAGGGATGCGAATATGGATCTCCCTGATTGCTACCGGTTCATCTCCATTTTTTTCAGCTTTTTTATATTTATGGAAACGGTATCCTCCAAGCAGCAGTCCTTCCACCAGGCATTCCAAAACTTCCTCCGCTTTCAAGCCACGCACTTCAGGAAGAATAACAGCCAGTCGCTGCACCTTGTGTTTCCCTGCAGCAACGGCAATCACACCACCGCAGCTTCTGCACCGTTCCCGTGCCTCATCCTTGTCTTTAGGATTTTTCAGACCAAGACCTGCCAGGAGCAGCCGGCTGCATTTCACGGCTGATTTCACGCCGCTGTCAGGATAAAGCAGCAAGGAGCTTCCCGTTTTTCCATAAAAATCATTATGGATAAGGGGTGTCCTTATCGTTTTTTCCATCCCCCCGTAAGCATTGAGCGTTTTTTTCTTTTTATCATGTTCAAAACAACAGGCAAGCATATCACCTGCAAGATTCTCCGCTTTTTTTCTCGTTAAAACAAATTTTGCTGTCATATTTCCTTCTCTGGGATACGTCTTCGTTTTTTATAACTGACTACCATCAAAGCACAGGTAATCTGAATTGGATGTGGGAGCTCGCCCTTGGGTACAGTTCCATTTTGCATTTACCTGAGAGTCAGTGCTAATCATGTTTTTATATCTATCTGATAACCTTATTACCAGCACTTAGCGAATTCAAGGGAAAAGTAACTACGGGAAATAAAATACGATTTCGAAATAGGGATAAAAACTGCAGATCCTGCTCAATCATCAAGGGCAGTGAGACCGATAGGCACTTCCATCAGCCTACCATCGCGCAAAATAGTCAGGACGACTTTTTCACCAACCTGAAACTTTTCCAGCTCTGTACGAATGTCATCATAGGAGCGGACAGGATTACCTGCTACTTTAACGATCACATCACCCAGAATGATATCACTGCCATACTGTTTGGTGGGACGCAGTCCTGCCCTGTGAGCTGGACCGCCCGGTTCCACATTCAAGATAAGAACTCCGTCGACCCCCAATCGTCTCACCAGTCTGGCATCAGCGAGATTCGCACCTATCCCCGGTCGAATGAGTCTGCCGTTACGGATAAGCTGAGGAATAACACGATTAATTTCCTGAACCGGAACAGCAAAACCGATACCGGCATAAGCACCGGAAGGACTGTAAATTGCCGTGTTCATTCCTATCAAACGTCCGGCACTGTCCAGGAGAGGTCCACCGGAATTACCGGGATTGATTGCCGCATCTGTTTGAATCATGTTACGAATCATTCGACCGGTAACAGATTTTATCTCCCTGCCAAGCGCAGAAATAATACCGGAGGTGATGGTTTGATCAAGCCCGAAGGGGTTGCCGATGGCAAAAACCTTCTGCCCCACCAGTAGCGCTTCGGATTCTCCAACAGGAATGGGGTGAACCCTTGCAGATGGTGCATCTATTTGCAATACAGCCAGATCCTTATCGGGTGCCGCACCAATTAAAACAGCCTTCCAGACGCTGTGGTCTGCCATTGTGACTTCAACCCTGCTGGCCTCACTCACCACATGGTAATTTGTGACGATTCGTCCCTGCTCATCCCAGACAAAACCGGATCCGGTTCCCTGGGGTATTTCCACAGCATTTAAAGAAAACAGATTCCTGCGAATGGCAAGCGTTGTGATATAGACAACGGACGGCGAAACATTCTTAAACAGTTCGATGGTGTTTTGCTCATCTGCTGCCAGATCGCCCCTGGCAGTAACTGCACGGGGCTGTGCATTTTTATTGTACCTGCCGTTCTGCAGAGGATTGACAAGCAGCCACAGTCCAAGCAATAACAGAACAACGATGGCAAGGGGAGAAACTTTTCCGGATGAAGAAGACCACATAAACAGTAGACGAACCTAAAGATTCAAAAAATATTTAGCAATGGTAAAATAGGCGAGTACACCAAGGATATCAATGGAGGTCGTGACAAAGGGTCCGGTCGCAACAGCTGCATCTATGTCAAAACGTTTCAGAACCAGGGGAATCAATGTCCCTATGGTTGCCGCCATCACCATGGAAATAAAAATGGAGAGCCCCACCACAACACCTAAGAGCTTCGGCTCGGCATACCCGAAATAGGCAAGCACCCCAAGGAACCCGCCATAGAGAATACCGAGAATAATACCAACCTTCATCTCCTTGAATACCACCTTGAAGATATCGTCCATATTAATCCGGCCGGTGGCAATTCCGCGAACCACAATGGTGGATGACTGGGTGGCAATATTTCCACCCATCCCCATCACAATGGGAATAAATGAAGCAAGTGCCAGCACCGCGCTCAGCTCTTTTTCAAAGGCACTGATGATAAAAAGGGCCATAACCCCGCCCAGCCAGGAGGCAAAGAGCCAGGGGGCACGGATCATTGCGTTTTCTGTCGTGGATTTCAACAATATTTCCCTATCCTTACCAGCTCCTGCCATCTGCAGGAACGCTTCGGTGGCTTCTTCACGCATCACGTCGATAATATCATCCACCGTTACGATTCCTATCAGGCGGTAGCTGGAATCGACAACCGGGACGGCAAGAATATTATACTGGGAAATGATATGCCCCACTTCCTCCTGATCCATTTCTGTGGTCACCGCGATCACATTTTCGCGCATGATATTTTTCAGCTGCCGGTGCGGCGGATTGGTCAACAATTCACGCAGGGAGACCACACCAGCGAGTTTACCGTCGCTGTAGGTTATGTAGAGATAGAAGACCATCTCCTTTTCTTCACTTCGTTTCTGAACCTTGGCAATCGCCTCCCCCACACTCAGCTCTTCATCAAGGTACATGAAATCAGGCGACATCAAACCACCGGCTGTTTCCGGATGGTACTGCAGCAGCTCATCCACCTCTTCCCTGTCCGCCTTTTCCATATGCTTGCGGATCTCGGTGGCAAAAGATTCAGGGAGAGCTTCGATGAGATCCGCAGCATCATCTGATGCCATCTCACTCATCACAGTGGCGACAAATTTGGGGGTGAGTGTCTCCACAAGGGGAACCATGATGGATTCATCAAGTTCACTGAGAAAATCACCAACATGGGGAGTTTGAGCCAGGATATTAAAAACTTCGGCACGCTCAGGTTCGTTGAGATGTCTAAAGACCCAGGCAATATCAGCCGGATGGGTTTTAACAATCAGCTTCAGGAGGTTCTCTGTGGCATTTCGACGATTCAACCTGCGAATCATGTCGAGCAAAACCATGCCCTCATTGCCAATCAATTCTTTTTTTCTTTGTTTTTCCATAACTGCCGACCTGTTGCACTGCCTGTTATGCCTCAACTCTTCCCTGACTGCCCACGAGCTTGACTTACCATATGATAGACGTTACATACTACCTCCAGTGGACTCATTTCGTCAATTTGAAATCGCAAAACCATGCATTCTTCCCCTGTAATTCCATGACCAGCAAATCTTTTTCAACACCAGCCAGCCCCGAAGCGGTCCAGGAACTTTTTCGGGAAACCTGCACTCTGCACGAAAAGGGGGCACTTCCTGAAGCCATTGAGCGATATAAGGTCTTGCTCGAACTCCTGCCCGGGTCTGCCCTGCTCCATTTTAACTGCGGACTTGCCTATTTTGATGCTGCCGACCACGCTGAAGCAGAAACACACTATGCCAGAGCCTCTGCTCTCAGTTCCGCCGATCCTGACATCCATTATAATCGGGGGATTAATTTCAGACGTCTTCAGCGTCTCGAAGATGCCATAGAATCCTTTGAAGAGGCAATAGAGGCAGGAGACAAATCCATCGATACCCTGTACAACCTTGCTCTCTCCCATCAGGATAATAACAATTACTCTGCAGCGGCGGCGATTTACGATAGGATTCTTGCTGCAGACGAAAATCATCTCTCCACCCTGAACAACTTTGCCTACCTCTCCCACAAAACCGGAGACATGGAAAAAGCTGAATCTCTTTATCGGAAACTTGTCCGCCTGAACCCGGAGCATACCGCTGCAAAACATATGTTAAATGCTCTTTTGGGAAAAACCTCCGAGACAGCCCCCATAGAGTATGTGGAGTCTGTCTTTGACAACTATGCGGCAAATTTTGAGCAGAGCCTGGTGCACGAACTCTCCTACAAGACCCCCACCCTGCTCAGGCAGAGATATGAGACGATATTCCCGGAAGACCGCCGAACACACTGCCTTGACCTGGGATGTGGAACCGGACTTGCCGGGATGGAGTTTTCAGCCTTCTGCAGCAGGCTGACCGGCATTGATATTTCCTCGGAAATGCTCACCGTGGCAGCAGAAAAAGGAATTTACCACGAGCTGATCAAGACTGACATCCTGGACTATTTCACGCAGCTCTCCGAACCTGTGGATATGGTGGTGGCGGCAGACGTTCTCACCTATATGGGTAAGCTGGAGGAGTTATTCAGGAAATGTTTTGGGTCCGTTAAAGATGGCGGTCTGTTTCTTTTTTCCGTGGAGGATACTGATGCGAAAGATTTTTCCCTGAAAGAAAGCGGACGTTTCGGGCATTCGGAAGCATACATCAGAAAGCTGAGCCGGAAGATCGGCTGGCACATCTGCGACCTGCATTCCTCAAACCTTCGTAGAGACAAAGAAGACTGGATTTCCGGTATGCTCTTTATCCTTCAGAAATAACCGGATCGCTGCACAAACCAGCAGACAACAAGCCCGGCAGCCATTGAAACAAGCCCCATCAGCCGTAGATGTTCCGCTTTCATTTCGCTGATTATTCGCAGCCAGTCACGCATGGACTCGGGAAAGGCAACATAGGGAATGCCTTCCAGAATCATCACCATCCCCACCAGTAAAAACAATATTTTCATAACCCTTTCCCTGTCAATCTGTTATCATCCAAAACAGGATCCGCAGTAATCGTCTTCTTGCAATTTCAGAAAACACTTACTAAGGTAGTCTGAATTTTTTTCACAAACTTCATCCAACCACCGACACAATAAGAAAATGAGCGACACAAAACAATCAAAATATAGTGAAGCAGGCGTGGATATTGATAAAGGCAATGCCTTTGTCCACGGTATTAAAGATATTGTCAAATCAACCCATCAGCGTGGCGTGCTAAACGATATTGGCGGATTTTCCAGCCTCTTTGCCATAGATACAGACGCTTATAAAGAACCGGTGCTGGTCACATCCACAGACGGCGTGGGCACCAAACTTGATATTGCCAAACGCTGCAACCGACACGACACAATCGGTATCGATCTTGTGGCCATGTGTGTAAATGATATCATTGTGGGAGGCGCGAAACCACTCTGCTTTCTCGATTATTTTTCTGTGGGCAAACTTGAGCTTGACGTTGCAACAGAAGTTGTGCGGGGCATAGCAGAGGGCTGCAGACAATCTCAATGCTCCCTTGTCGGCGGCGAAACCGCAGAAATGCCGGGACTTTACCGAACAGGAGATTACGACCTGGCAGGATTTGTTGTGGGAATTGGTGACCGGCAGAAACTGATTGACGGCTCAGAAATTAAAGTCGGTAATAAAATAATTGGGCTCAAATCTTCCGGTCTGCACTCCAACGGTTTCTCACTGGTTCGAAAGATCTGTTTTCAGGACCACAATTACGATATAAGTGATCAAATAGAAGAGCTGGGATGCAGTCTTGGCGAAGAGCTGCTGAAACCAACAAAGATTTATGTTCAGTCCACCCTTGCTGTTTTAAAACACTATCCCTTAAATGGTCTTATTCACAATACGGGCGGCGGCTTTATCGATAACATTCCACGCATTCTTCCCAAAGGGTGTAAGGCGACCATCACCTGTGACCGCTGGGAAACGCCTCCTGTTTTCTCATTCCTCGCCGATAAGGGAAACGTTCCGCAGGAAGAGATGTATCGCACCTTTAATATGGGCATCGGTCTGATGGCCATTGTGGATGCCGCACAGGCCGCGGATATCTGTCATCATTATCAGGCACATGGTGAAGATGTTTCCATAATCGGTGAGGTTGCCGCCTGCAAAACAGATGACGATAAGCAGGTTGAGCTTATTTTTTAGCAGCGTATACTGCTTATCCGATGAGAAAAACGGGCAAATCGAGGATGGACTGCGGGAGAATCTCTCCGACAGTCCCTTGATATTTACACAAAAAAAAAGAGGAAAATGACAGTTGCTGTCGTTTTCCTCTTTTTATAGCCTATACCGGATTACAATTCATCTAAGGCACGGCAGCCCTTCTTCAACCCACCCCGCAGTCACTGGTTCCCCCCTGGATTTTATCAAGGGCATGGGCAAGTGAAGGCACCAGAACAGCAATGTTTTCCCGGGCTGCCTTTTCACTTCCCGGGAGATTAATAATAAGACTCCTCCCCCGGATGCCTGCCATTGCCCGGGAAAGAACAGCATTGGGTGTCTTTTTAAGGCTTTCGGCACGCATTGCTTCAGCCATACCGGGAATTTCCTTTTCGATAACATCCGCCATGGCTTCGGGAGTCACATCCGTGGGGGCAACACCTGTACCACCGGTGGTAATAATCAGATCCACCTTATCCTCATCCACCCACGCAATCAGTTTTTCCCGAATCTGTTCCACCTTATCCGGTATCACAGCATACGCCTTCTCGGTGTAACCGAGTTTACGAAAAAGCTGCACGAGATACGGACCGCTGGTATCTTCCCGTTCACCACGCGAACCTTTATCACTCATGGTAAGGACTGCAAAACTGAACCGACTGGTATCTATCGTCATGGATTTTCGCTTCGTTACCTTTACTCTGCAGCGGCGGCAGCAACAATTCCCTCGGCTATCTGTGCCGGAACTTCCTCATAATGGGAAAACTCGGTGGTAAATGTGCCGAGGCCACCGGTCATTGCCGTAAGATCCGTTGCATACCGGAGAACTTCTGCCATGGGTACCTGGGCGTTGATGATTTCTTTCCCTTCCTCAGCATCCATGCCCATTACTTTTCCACGTCTGGCGTTCAAATCACCCATCACATCACCCACATGATCCTTACCGACCTTTATAGTCATATTCATATAGGGTTCAAGAAGAACAAGCCCAGCCTCGACACTGCCCTTCTTAAAGGCTAGAGATCCGGCAATCTTAAATGCCATTTCCGATGAATCAACCGTATGATACGAACCGTCCACCAGGACAATCTTCACATCGACCACAGGATAGCCGGCAAGAACACCCTTTTCCATCACCTCTACAATGCCTTTTTCCACAGCGGGACGATACTGCTGCGGAATAACACCGCCGACAATCTTATCCTCAAAGGAAAAACCGGCTCCACGCGGCTGCGAAGAGATCTCGATGGTACAATCACCAAACTGTCCGCGCCCGCCACTCTGCTTCTTATGCTTACCCTGTACCCTTGCACTGCCTTTGATTGTTTCTTTATAGGGAACCTTGGGAAGATCGAGATGCATCTCTGCACCGAATTTACGTTTAATCTTGGATCCGACCACTTCGAGATGAACCTGACCGACTCCGGACAACAATACCTGACCAGTCTGTTCCTGTCGGGTCAGACGTAGGGTCAGATCCTCATCGAGCATACGAGTGAGAGAGGCAAAGAGTTTCTCTTCATCTTCCTTCCCTCCGGAGACAGCATAGGAGATTACGGGCTCCATTATCTCCGGTGCATCATATACAACGGGGGCAGAGCTATCACAGAGAGTGTCTCCGCTGGTGGTTTCCTTAAGTTTTGCTACAGCCACAATCATTCCCGGAACAGCACTGTCGATGGGACGATGCTCTTTCCCTTCAATCACAAAAAGCTGCCCGAAACGTTCTTCCAGTTCTTTACTTGAATTATAAAAAGAATCTCCACTCAGTGTTCCCGAATAGACCCTGAAAATAGTAAGACGCCCGGCATACGGATCCGCCATGGTTTTAAAGACCAGAGCAGAAAACGGTTCATCGACGCTGGGCTTTCGTTCCACCGGCTCACCGGCTGGATCAACACCCATCATAGGGGCACAGTCAGAGGGTGCAGGAAGGAACTCATTGATGCAGTCGAGCAGTGACGCTGTCCCGGCATTACTGGTGGCAGCCCCGACGCATACAGGAACCAGAGCACCGGCAGCAACGCCTGCTTTCAATCCCTGGCGGATGTCTTCAACGCTGAGTTCTCCGTCCTCGAGAAATTTTTCAATAAGATCATCATCGGTCTCAGCCACATTCTCCATCAGCCCTTCACGATACAGCTCCACTGAATCGCTGAGCTCATCGGGCACATCCGTTTCGCTCAGTTTACCGCTGCCCTTCTCATCAAAGAGATACGCCTTACCGGTAATAATATCGACCATGCCGCGAAAATCAGCTTCCTCGCCAATGGGAATCTGAAGAATAACAGGAGTCAGGGGAAGTGCCTCTGTAATCTGATCCATGGTACGCTCAAAACTGGCACGTTCCCGATCGAGCTTATTAATCATAATAAGAGAGGGCAATGACCTCCTCTTGATAAAATCAGCAAATTTTACAGTCTGCCCCTTTACGCCGAGAACCGCACCCACGATAAACACAGCACTGTCGACAATCTGGGTGGCGACAAAGGCTTCGTTCAGAAAGTTATCATCCCCGGGAGTATCAAGAAGAAAAACGTCATGCTTATTCCAGGAATAGGTATGAAAGGAGGTGTTGATGGAAACATTCCGCTGAATTTCCTCCTCTTCAAAATCGAGGACGGAACTGCCATCGTCCACACGTCCCAGACGCTTGATCTTGCCGGCGGTAAATAACATGGCTTCTGCCAGAGAGGTCTTTCCACAACTTCCGTGTCCAATGATAGCGATATTTCTTATGGTACTGATATCCTGCATACACCCCTCCTTGAAAAAACTATTTTACTTCTCCCTGCCGGTAGTATTCCATTGGTCATGCGGGATACGCATGACCTATGTTCCAGCCACTCCCCAAAATGAACTCCTATTCATATATTCAATATCTCCCATGAAAGTCAAGACCCTTCGGTACTTACGCTGAATTACTCGCTGATCAAAGAAAAAGAACGGAAAATAAAAACGAAAACAACGCTTTCAATGGCAAATCTCCTGAAAAGCAGGTATAATTGTAGGGTTCACCCGTTGTTACAGGGGGAATCAAGTCCCCTGACAAATCATCTGCATATAAGGACACATCGTTCCATTGAGTTTTTTCGGTGTGTTTAAACCGGGAACTCAGGCGACAGCCATTTACCGTATCCGCTAAAAGCTGTCATAAGGCACCGATCTTCTTCTCTGCCAAAATCCATCATTTCTTCCTTTCGTCCAAACGGATACCGTGTGAAAAAGCGAGCACAACAGAGTGGAAAAATAGCAAAATCCGCAGGCACTGTCTCAATAGCGGTCATGTGCAGCCGGGTGCTGGGACTTGTCAGGGAGCAGATCTTTGCGGGTCTGTTCGGAGCAGGATTTGCCTACGATGCTTTTGTTGTTGCCTTTCGCATTCCTAACCTGCTTCGGGATCTTTTTGCCGAGGGGGCACTTTCCGCAGCATTTATCACAGTTTTCACCGATTACTACACAAACAGATCCAAAGAGGAAGCGTGGCGGCTGGCATCCAACGTCCTGATCTTTTTTGCCATGCTTCTCTCTCTCCTCAGTCTGCTCGGGATTGTTTTTGCCGACCCCCTGGTCAGCCTGCTCGCCCCCCGTTTCTCCGAGATCCAGGGCAAGACGGAGCTCACCGTGCTGCTCACTCGGATCATGACTCCGTTTCTGGTGGTCATTTCTCTTTCTGCCGTGATCATGGGGATTTTAAACAGCAGGGGAAAATTCTTCGTACCGGCAATGGCTTCCGCCTTTTTCAATCTTGGTTCTATCATCGGCGGTGTCAGTCTGGTACTGATCCTGCCGAAATTCGGCTATCCTCCAATAGTCGGTATGGCGGTGGGGACACTTATCGGGGGAATACTGCAGCTCAGCATGCAATTGCCGACACTTGCAAAGGCGGGCTTTACATTCACTCCCCGGCTGCACATCAAGGATCCGGGCTTAAAACGGATTATTTTTCTCATGATTCCAGCAGTTATCGGGCTCTCCCCCACCCAGATCAATATCTTCATCAATACAAACTTCGCCTCATCCTGCGCACAAGGCTCTGTTTCCTGGCTGAACTATGCCTTTCGCCTGGTGCAGCTGCCCATCGGACTCTTCGGAGTCGCCCTCTCCATTGCCGCCATGCCGGTTCTTGCAAAACATGCGGCAGATAAGGACATCAGAGGAATGAAAGAGACCTTTGTTTCCTCGCTGACCATGGTTTTCAGTCTGACTATTCCGGCAAGTATCGGGCTGATGCTTCTGGCAGAACCGATTATCCGCCTGATTTTCGAACGTGGTGCCTTCACGGGTTTCGACACCACTGCCACGGCAAACACTCTCATACTTTACGCCATAGGACTGTTTGCCTATTCCTCAAACAAAATACTGGTGCCTGTCTTCTATGCCCTGGAAGACACAAAATATCCTTTGATCGGCTCTTTTTTGGCAGTGGGAACAAACATCCTCTTTATCAGTCTCACCATCGAATCCATGCAGCACCTCGCAATTGCCCTTTCCACGTCCTGCTCGATGCTGCTGAACTTTTTGTTTCTAAGCACCGTTCTCTACCTGAAGACAGGCGGCTATTCAATCAGCTACCTGGCAAAAGGTCTTGTGAAAATCGGGCTGGCAGGAGCTCTGATGGCAGTGTTCCTCTATTTTTCCAAAACCATGCTGCAGCAGTGGCTTAGCGGTACACTTCCCAAACAGGGGCTGGCACTACTCCTGCTCATCGTTACTGGCGGGGCACTGTATGGTCTTGCCCTGCAGCTTATGGGGCTGCAGGAGCTCACCGGAATCACCAGCCGTATTCGTGATAAATTCAGCCGTAATTAGGCATCGCTTATAAAGACCTTACTCAGCGCTGTTTAATTTTTCACGCATCTCGGTGAGCTCTTCTTTCAGGGCGTCGACTTCGCTCTGTCTGGCAAGATTCATCTTCTGCAGGGCTGACTGAACCCGTTCTTCTATCTGCTTTTTCAAATCTTCACGGGACTCTTCGGAACGAAGCAGCAGCTCATCAACCAGCTCCCGTCCTTCCTGCTCGGTCATTTTTCCCTTCTCCACGAAGGCCTTTGCCACATCTTCAACCTTTTCCCTGGTAAGAGAGGCGAGTCCCACACCGGTGAGTAATGTTTTCTTCACTAAATCAATCATATTTCCCTCCATTTTTTAGGTCGTTCTTGCAAATAATTATACAATATTGCCAAATCTGAAAGTCGCAAGGGGCGAGTTCCTCCTCACCTGCAATATTTTCACCTGCTGTTTTTCTTAACCGGCTGTTTCAAAAAAATGCTCTGCCTGCTGACACGCCTCTTCCATTGTACTGCTGTTTTGTACCGCTGCCACCAGATGGTGACCGAACTGATAGTTTCCGGCAAAGTAGCTGGTAAACTGTTTCAACCGACCAAGCCGTCGTTCCGGTCTGAAACGTTCACACAGCAGTTCCGTGAAGCGACCATAGATTTCGTTTTTTTCAGGATGACCTACCTTTTCTGCTCCGTACACTTCATGGGCAATATCGGCAAACAGCCAGGGGCGTATCACCGCTCCCCGACCAAGCATCAATCCATCGGCACAGGACTGTTCCAGACATTTCCTGGCATCCGCAACTGTAAAAATACCGCCATTTGCAAACACCGGAATAGAGAGTGCCGCCTTCACCTTTCCGATCCAGTCCCACCTCGGTTTTCTGCAGAACTTCTCGCCCTGTAATCGACCATGAACCGTCAGCATATCAACGCCCTCCCCCTCCAGCATCCTGCAGAAATGTAACAGAGTTTCTTCATTCAGCTCTTTTCCAAGACGAATCTTGGCACTGAGCACAAGGTCTGTCGCCTTTCTCAGCTGAGAGAGAGTGCTTGTCAGGACATCAGGAGGCATAAAAGAGCCGGCACCCTGTTTGCGAAGGGCGGGGGCAGGACATCCAAGATTCAAATCAATCCCCTGAGCATTCAGACTGTGCAGCCGCTCAACGGCAGGGGAAATATCCTGCCCCGGCCCCACAAAAATCTGATAAAAAAACGGGTATTCAGCGGAAGTACGACAAAGAAAGGGTGAAACTGTTTCGTTCTCAATGGGCAGCCTGGAAACAGACAGCATCTCACTGAAAAACAGCCCCACTCCGCCGAGTTCAAGGGTAAGCAGACGGAAAGCGGAATGGGACAAACCGACCATGGGGGCTAAGGCAAGGGGGGGAGAACAGCAGACAGGTGTACCGGACTCTGACAGCTGCCGACGATTGGGAAACAGCCGAAGCGTCCGGGACTTTTGAGAAAGGGGAAGCATCGAAGGCGTGATAGTATAAGGATCTGTATGCCTACTGTGATCCAACAATCTGTTTTACAGTCTCTTCGTCAATAGTCTCATCGAACTGAACGTGTACAGAGTAATCACTCCCCTGATAATGCTGAAAACGAACGGCGACAATACTGCCCCGGCAGGAAACAGAGCCGTCGCCCTTCAACGGAAGGACAGAGTTGATTTTTCTTCCAAGAAGAAGCCTGGCATTTTCCTTTCGGGAGATGCGTATAAAAAAGGAAAGCCCTCCCGTCGAGACATCGGCAAGTTCTCCCTTGAAACTTTTCTGCCCAGGATTTCCATACTGATCCAGAAGAGAGTGTTCAACAAGTGATGAAGTGGGATACCTGACTCCCTGCCTTCTATCCTCACCGGACATTTTCAAAAGTTCCGGAACGGTATCAAGCTTGGTGCAGTATTCACGCAGACTGTTTTCCAATCCGGGATACTCATCCAGGAGTTCAAGAAAGTTATCTCTTTTCAGGACATGGATAGAACTCTTGGTGAATGCGGTAAGCGTGGTGGTCCAGACAGAAACTTCAAAAAATGGTGCTGCCCCGACAATCTCACCGGGATTAATACGTTTGAGGAAAATCTCATTATCCCCCCGTGTGCAGGAAAGCCTCGCCTGCCCGGAATTGATAAAAAAGAGAGATGGCTGTACAACACCCTGCTCCACAATAAGATCACCTGCAGCAAACTCTTTTTCCCGCAACTGGTAATAGAGAGCATTAAATTCATCGGTCGACAGCCTGTCGTAGAGATCCTGCCAGATCGTGATATGATGACTGGTTATGGATGAGGTTCGCTCTTCCTCTATAATTTCACCTGCCCGAATGACCTCGGTGAGTCCGTTGGGATCAACTTCGAGGATCCTGTCCCTCAGCATCTCCGCAGTTTCAAAATCCTTATCCTTGGCAGCCTCTTCGCACTTATCAAACAGGAACTGACTGGCTCCCGCCACATCTCCCTTCCCAAGCAATTTTGCCACATCTTCATT
The DNA here is from genome assembly GCA_024763035.1 of Desulfocapsa sp. Classification (GTDB taxonomy): domain Bacteria; phylum Desulfobacterota; class Desulfobulbia; order Desulfobulbales; family Desulfocapsaceae; genus Desulfocapsa. The sequence goes on from JANTGG010000027.1 coordinate 16,519, forward strand.
TATCTTCTGCAGAGCTCTTTTAGCCTTGTCTTCTGCCACCGGATCCTTCGCAAAGGAAACATCGTCATAATTTTCAACGGGTACACTCTTGTCGGTGAGGGGCGGCGTATCGAGAATGCTCTTTTTGGCTGCAGGTTCAGCATCGGCTTCAGCTGGGGCCGTTTTCTCCTCCGTCCCTGTCCGAGGCACAAGGATCTGAAGGGTCTGCCTGGCAGTCTTGATTACTGCTGCCGCTCCTTCGTCGGGAATATCACTCATCTCGTCAATGATCATATTGACCATATTCACAGCCCGTTTTGATTGACTCAGACGAATATTGATGATGAGTTTTTTCAGTAACTCAAAGCGGACATGATCAGAAAAAGAATCACGATGACCAAGGAGATCAAGAAACGCCTCCATGATATCTTCTCCGCCAAGCTGCCCCAGATGAACGACAAGATTACTCTTCAGTTCATAGTCCACCTTTGGCAACGCTGCGAGGAGGTAGGATTTTTTATTTTTCCCTGCCACATCATAGATGAAGTCAATTACCTGCTGCTGTACCCGAATATCCTTATGATCAGCATAGGGCATGATCAGGGGAATAAGTTCCGGATCATTGATGGCAGCAAGCATGAGGATAACGTTCCTGATGGCATACCAGGGAAGATCTCTTTTCAGGAAATCTTCCAGAACTGCCACGGACACATATCCCGTCGCCGGAATAATTCCGATAAGTCGCAACCGATGTTCTTTTTCCTGACAGGTAAAAAGATTTTCAAGGAGATGCATTGCCGCCTTGCGTCCCAGGTGAACAAGAAGACTTTCTGCATTCTTCCTTCGTTCTCCGCGCCCACGCAGACAGACGAGAGTCAGTTCCTCCAGGATATAATCAGCAGCCATGGCCTCTTGGGCCCGACTGACGATACTGCGGATGGCGTTGTTTTTTTCCAGTTTCCCGGACTGAATCTGATAAAAGGTTTCGAGGAGATAATCACACTCTTTCCAGTTTCCCTCTTCCAGCATACGGATGCCGTTCTGCTGCAGCTGCTTGCAAACCGTATCACAGGATGACAGATAACTGGTTTCAATGCGCAGCCAGCGAAGCATGATCCTGGACAATTCCACCATAAGTCCGCAGGGATCTTTTTCAAGCATCAGGCTTGAACAGAGACTCAGGGCCATAACCGCCCGTTCACGGATCTGCAGTTTCTCGCTGCAGGCACATTCTCCAAGCTGGACAAATAACTGTTTCACCCGCTCATAGTCACCATTGTTGCAGGTATCTATAATCATCTGTGGAAGCATACCAAGGAACTCGTTATTCAGCAGAACCTCACTCTCTCCCTGCTCAAGGCTGAGAATGAGTTTGGACAAACGGAGCTCCGTCCGCTGTTTTTCCTGCTCCGCAAGGAGGGCTTTTGCCTTCGCCTGTGCTTTTTTTTGTTTTTCTATGTCGATTTCCATGGCAAGAGAACGTTGTGAAGATGCAAAGAGTTCAAAAGAGGATTATCTGTATGTCATTCGAGTAACTGACTACCATCAAAGCACAATTAATCTGGATTGGATGTAGGAGCTCGCCCCTGCGAGCGACTCAAGGTGTTGCCAGACCTGGAAAATCGCTCGCAGGGGCGAGCTCCTACAGTTCTATTTTGCATTTACCTGAGCTTCAGTGGTAACCATATTCGAGTATATCGCATGCGAACAAAGAAAAAAAGGAAATAACCATTAGTTGCAGAAAGGTCTTTCCTCCAGTAATTGCACCTGCTTATCCTGCAGAATACGAAGACTGATCCCATGATTTTTTGCAAACAGTTCGGAATATGCCTCTTCTGCCCCCGGATAAGCGTGTTCAGCGGCAAGAGAAAATAGAGCCAGTGCCTGCAGAGAGTCCTGTTTCGCTCCCTTTCCGGCAGCCAAAAGCCGACCCAGAAAAAACTGTGCCGCCGGCCAGTCCTGCCGGGCTGCACAGCGATAAAACATTACAGCCTTTGACAGATCACGGGACACGCCACTGCCGTTTTCGTATTTTATGCCAAGATACAAACAGGCACAGGGAAGACAGGACATGCCGGCTTTTTCCAGCCAGAAAAAAGACATATCAGTATCCCTGTCGACCCCCTCACCACCGTATTCATAGAGTAGTGCAAGGGTCAGCTGTGCTTCAGGATCGCCACCCAGTGCCAGCTCCTGAATATCCTCAAGATACCCGGCAGAACAGGAAAAAGGTACTCCGATCAGATAGAAGAAGAAGAGAAAACTGATCTTTTGCCAAAAACACTCCATAACGACCTGACCCAAAAAAAACAGCCGCAGACTCTGTAACAGAGACGCGGCTGCAAAGAACAGTATACAGGTAGAGATCCCTCTCTACTTGATAGGCTCTCCAAAGGCATTCAGAGATCTGGCAGCAGCGACATCCACAGTCACATACATGTCGACGGTGGTATCCCGAAGAGAACCGGGGTCCACCAAGTTCATCATGCAGGTTTTATTCGGCTTTGTAAAGGCGAGGATAATATTCTCACTTGCCACTTCACCAACGAGCTTCCACTTATTTTTTTTCATGGAGGCAATAATAAAATCTTTCAAGGAATTTATTTCTACTTTTCCACTGTAGTGAATGATGCCGCCCCGGAACGAGTCGGTTGCAATGGATAGGGTTTTCTTTGCATCCTGCTTCATCTCAGAAGGCAATTCAATGTCGTTGTAATTGGAGACAGAACTTGCAAGCGTAGCCATTTCGCCGTCGCCGTCGTCCATTGAGGCAGTACTTTTCTTTTCAGCACAACCGCCAAGACCGATGATAAAAACTGCAATCAAACACAAAACACCCCTTCGATTCCACCGCATGATATCTCTCATAGTACCTCTCCACTTTTTAAATTTATTTGCCCCTTTCAGCAAAAAAAGGCTCCTGACTGTTCATTCGTTTTGCAGTAAGAACCGCACAATATCTTCTGAAAATAGTGCAGCAACCTGCATTTGTCGAGATCTTTTTCCGGACTAACTCAGCCCCCCGACGCACATATACTTTATTTCCAGATACTCATCTATGCCATACATGGATCCTTCCCTGCCGATCCCGGATTCTTTCATACCCCCGAAAGGCGCAGATTCGGAGGATAGCACCCCTGTGTTCACGCCGACCATTCCATATTCAAGGGCTTCTGTCACCCGCCAGCAGCGAGCCATATCCCTGCTGTAAAAATAGGATGCCAGCCCATATTCAGAATCATTTGCCAAAGCGACAGCTTCATCATCATTTGTAAACTTAAAAATGGGGGCAACGGGTCCGAAGGTTTCCTCGTGGGCAATTTTCATGGCTGGTGTCACATCAAGAAGAATAGTGGGCTCAAAAAAGTATCCGGATTCCCCGACTCTTTTCCCTCCGGCAATTATTCGTGCCCCTTTTGCAACAGCGTCTTCAATCTGTTCTTCAACCTTCATGACAGCATTCAGGTCAATCAGTGGTCCCTGGTTCACATCAGGTGTAAAACCTGACCCCGTACGCAGCTGAGACTGAACGACATCAACAAATTTTTGTGCAAACGTTTCATATATGTCTTCATGGACGATAAAGCGATTGGCACAGACACAGGTCTGCCCGGCATTTCTGTATTTTGATGCCACAGCACCGGCAACGGCCTCATCTATATCGGCATCTTTAAATACAATAAAAGGCGCATGACCACCGAGTTCCAGGGAAATCTTTTTCACGGTATCGCTGCATGCCGCCATCAGTTTTTTACCAACCGGTGTGGATCCGGTAAAGCTCAGTTTACGAACAACCGGGTTGGCGGTCATCTCCGCACCAATCTCCCTGGCAGCTCCGGTAAGCACATTAAAGACCCCTGCAGGAATACCTGCCCGATGGGCAAGCTCGGCAAGAGCAAGGGCCGAGAACGGCGTCTGGGCAGCGGGCTTAACGATCACACTGCATCCGGCAGCAAGTGCAGGTGCTGCTTTTCTGGTAATCATGGCAGAAGGAAAGTTCCAGGGCGTAATCGCTGCACAGACTCCGACGGGTTCCTTTAACACCACAATACGCTTATCTTTTTGAGCCATGGGAATGGTATTACCGTAAACTCTTTTCGCCTCTTCAGCAAACCACTCCACATACGCTGCGCCATAAAGCACCTCTCCCTCTGCTTCAGCCAGGGGTTTTCCCTGCTCACTGGTCATAATGACGGCGAGATCTTTTTTATTGGCAACGATCAAATCATACCATTTACGCAGGATAGCGGAACGCTCCTTGGCCGTTTTCCTTCTCCACTGCCCATACGATCTTTCTGCAGCCTCTATTGCATTTCGGGTCTCCTGCCCCCCCAGTGCAGGCACTGTTCCTAAAATTGAATTATCGGCAGGATTCAACACATCAATTCCTTTATCAGCACCTATCCATTTACCGTCTATATAACACTCCTGCCTGAACAGGACCGGATCCTGAAGCTTCATTTCATACCTCTTTCTTCTTCAATCATTAAAAATATATAACAGTGTTGCCGAATTGCCTTCTTCCCGCCCCGGGAGAGATGAGACATTTTGAGGAAACCTCTCCTCTCAACTGGACACAGATCTTCGGGTGGTTTACACTATCTCATGACATGCAGCAAAATTTCATATTACTCCAGGATACGATTTTGACAACAACCGGAAACACACATTCTTCACATAATGCGACCACAGTAAGCATCTCAAAAGAACCGATCAGGCTGGGTCAATTTCTAAAACTTGCCGATACAGTACAGGATGGATTCGAAGCAAAACTGCGAATAGCTGATGGTGAAGTCACGGTCAACGGAGAACTCGAAACCAGACGAGGCAGAAAACTCTTCCATGGAGACACTGTCACAATAGATACTTTTTTCCTGAAAGTGGTACTGCGATGATGTGTCAGCACCTTTATCCCTCCAGGGAAAATACTCAAAAAAAATGCCAGCCTCACGTACTGCCTGCCGACATTACTCTACATGCTTACCACTGAAGCTCAAGTAAATGCAAAATAGAACTGTACCCAAGGGCATAAATAGGAGCTCGCCTCTGCGAGCGAGTTTCCAAGTCTGGCAACACCTTGAATCGCTCGCAGGGGCGAGCTCCTACGTCCAATCCAGACTAACTGTGCTTTGATGGTCGTCAGTTTACTTTATTTGCTCACTGCAGTCTGATCCATCTGAATCGAGTACAGCCTGGTCTCCTCTTCCATGCCCCGCAGCTGTCTGGCCTTTTCTTCCCGGATGGGAAAGATGTCTTTTTCCACATCCCTGTAGACGGATTCGGTTATCAGGATCTGCCCGGATTCGGTCTCTGCCGCCAGTCGCTGGGCAATATTAACATCTGTGCCGATTACTGTGTAATCAAGCCTTCGAGATGATCCTACATTTCCATGAAACACCTCTCCCCGACTGATCCCGATACCAAGACCGAGGTCACCGAAAACATACGACTTATCCAGCCACTTGCGACGCATCATTTCAAATCCCTGCAATAACTCTATGGCAGTAAAGATCGCCGCCTGAGAGGCAAATTCCAGTTCAATGGGAGCGCCATATGCAACAAGGGCTGCATCGCCCATAAATTTATCCAGTGTTCCTTTCCTGGAAAAGACTATTTCTGAGAAGAGATCAAAAAATTCCGTGAGAAAAGAATGTAACTCCTGATGGGAAAGATGCTGCACCGCCAGGGTGAAATTACGGATATCAGCAAAGAGAATGGTAACCTCCCTTACGCCACCGATTTCCATGGGGTTCTTGGTTGAGCTCAGTAAAACCTCCGCGATTTCGGGGGCTACATACTGCTCAAAAAGTGCCTCTGTCCGAACGTGCAGTTCCCGCTCTTCCATATAGGCGACATTTTCAAGGGCCATAACCGCCTGACCGCAAATAACAGAGAGCATCTCGATATCAGATTGGTTGTACTCAACCTCTTCAGCGGTCTGACTGATATTTATAACCCCGTGCACTCCGTCCCGCCCGCTGAGGGGGAAGGAAATGGAGGCAGTAATATCACCACGGCGCAGATACTCCGCAAACGGTGACTGAGCCTGTGTTTTTTTATTGAGAATAACAGGTTTATCGTGTTCAAAAACCCAGCCTGCTATTTTTTCACCGGACTTCACCGCAATACTAGCCGACAGCTCCTCATCCATTCCGAGAGAGGCAACAACTTTCAGACAATTCTCCTCTTCCACAAACATCATCAACGTGATGGAAGGAACACTGATCTGTATTGCCACGGCTTCGAGCAATTCGTCGTACACTTCCTGAGCAGTAGTTGCAGAAAGAAATTTTTCTCCCAGCTGATAGAGGGGAAGCAATGTTTTCAGACGGATATTCTCGTCACGCAGACGTGAAACAGCAAAGGCCTCCTGTACCGATTTCACAAGTTCTTCGCCATCGAGGGGTTTTTCCAGAACTCCGCTCAAGCCTTTATTCATCGCCTCAATCACCATGTCCAGATCCACATGCCCCGTGACAAGAATGCCAATAATTCCCGGGTTGGTCTGACGAATGGTGTCAAAGGTTTCCATTCCTGTCATACCGGGAAGCATGGCATCAACAATGGCAAGATCAAAGTGAGAAGTCATTGCCATCTCAACCGCCTGCTCACCGCTGTGGGCACAGAACACCTCGTAGCCGATATCACCAAGAGTCATTCTACTCATATCAGCGATAAACGCTTCATCATCTATAACAAGAATCTTACGTGGCAACATGGACTGCTCTTTAGAATTTTACAAAAAAATGGCAACAATTTTGAATGATGCAAATCTGCAGGAGTGAAAAATATCCCCAAAATATATTCATTTACAATAATTTATTTAAAAGACATAAAATATAAGGGATGATACCATTCACGAACCTCGCTTTCAAGTTTGCTCTCATTTTTTTTATTATTTGCGTCATAAATAGAAAACAGGTAACTTTTATCCACAAGGAAAAAAATTCTGATTGGACAGCATTGTTTCTTTATGGCATTCACACCTCATAACCGGCAACCCCTTGCCGAACGCATGCGCCCCCAGTCTCTGCAGGAGATTAGGGGGCAGGACGATCTGCTCGGCAGCGGGAAACTGCTCAACTCCATGCTCGATGCCGGAACCCTTCCCTCCCTCATTCTCTGGGGACCGCCGGGAAGCGGCAAGACGACCCTTGCCCGCATTCTGGCAAGATCAACCGCTGCAGATTTTGTCTTTTTTTCTGCCGTCCTGTCAGGTGTCAAAGAGGTAAGAAAGGTCGTTGCCCGGGCACAAAGTGTAAAAGAAAAGGAACAAAGGGGAACAATATTCTTTATCGACGAAATACACCGTTTTAACAAAAGTCAGCAGGATGCCTTCCTGCCCCATGTGGAAAGCGGGCTCTTTACCCTCATTGGTGCAACCACCGAAAACCCGTCATTCCAGGTGATTGCCCCGCTCCTCTCCCGCTGCCGTGTCCTCACCCTGAAAAGTCTTGTCCCGGAAGCCCTGGCAGAAATTTTTACCCGTGCTTTAACGGATACAGAAAAAGGACTGGGGGGGCTGGGTCTTTCACTTGAGGAAAAAGGACTGGAACTGCTCATCAATCTTGCTGACGGAGATGCCAGAAAGGGGCTCAACACCCTGGAGATAAGTGCTGCACTCGTGGGACAGCGGCTCAAAAAAGAATCAGGCAGCCCGGAGAGCATTAGCTGTGATGATATAAAAGAGGCATGCCAGCAGACAAGCCTCCGATACGATAAGGCAGGGGAGGAACATTTCAACAGTATCTCAGCCATGCACAAAAGTCTGCGGGATTCAGATCCGGACGGCAGTCTGTACTGGCTCTACAGAATGCTCGAAGCCGGAGAGGATCCACTCTATATCTGCAGACGGCTGATCCGTTTTGCCTCGGAGGATATCGGTCTTGCCGATCCGCAAGCTCTGGTGTATACGATTTCCTGCAGGGATGCGTATCACACCTTAGGTCTTCCCGAAGGAAAACTTGCCATCGCCCAGGCGGTTGTCTATCTTGCCACAGCCCCCAAGAGCAACAGCCTGTATTCCTCGGAAAAACAGCTGCTCAGATCCATCAAACAGACGGGCTCCCTTCCGGTTCCGCTGCACCTTCGTAATGCCCCGACAACACTGATGAAGAATCTTGATTATGGGAAAGGATACAAATACGCCCATGATGCCGATCAGGCACTGGTCGCCCAGGATCATCTTCCTCCCGAACTGTGTAAAAAACAATTCTACGAGCCGTCAACCCGTGGTTATGAAGCCACGATCAAAGACCGCCTGCAAAAATGGCGGGTTATCCTTCAAAAGAGAAAGAACAATGCTAAAACGTAAATCATTCAGATTTTTCCTGTTTATCTCACTTATCTGCCTCCCCCAGCTCACTATCGCCCCCAATACCATACAAGCAGCTGAGACTTCACCGCTCCTTCTCTTTTTCTCAGGCAATGTTAATGGTGAAACGGAAGCCTGCGGCTGAAAATCCAACCAACTGGGCGGTCTGTCCAAAAAATCACTACTGCTGAAAAAGCTGAGCGAAGACAAGAAGCAAGCACAACTGCGGCTTGACGCCGGAAACCTTTTGTTCAAACATCCGGTTAACACAAACGGGCCCAGCCAGGAAAGGCTCACAGCCTCCACCATAATGCAGATATACAAGAAAATGCATTATGATGCAGTGGGAGTCGGACCACTGGATTTAAGCGGTGGTATTGATCTTCTGAGGACGAATGGCGGCAAGTCGTTTCCATGGATTTCTGCCAACATTCTGGACAAACAGGGAGAGCCGGTTTTTCGCCCATATATCAGCAAACATTCAGGAAATGTAGAAATTGCAATCACTGCTCTGACGGGAAAAGCTAATACAATCCCACAGGATATTGTCATAGAAGACTGGCAGACTGTTCTCCCGGGACTTCTGCAGACAATAGGGTCAAACAGGGAGAACACCTTCATCATCCTTCTCTCCACCCTGACAAACACCGAGAATCAGGCTATTACCAGAAAATACCCGAACATCAGCCTTATTATCGGAGCAGATTCCCATCAGCACAACAGCTCCCCGAAACTCTACAACAACACCCTTGTCACCCAGACAGAAAAACAGGGAAAATTCCAGGGGGTACTGGAAATATTCTTTGGTACGGAACGAAAATGGGGTCAGGAGAGAAAAAAAGAACTGGCGGATCTGCAAAACAATCTGGGTTCCCTGAACTGGCAGTTGCGTCGTCTGCAGAAACGGGCAGCAAATGCCGACAAGAAAGACCGGTACTCCATATCCATCACCCGTCTGCAGGCTGAAAAAAATGGCCTGGAGAAAAAGATCGCGACCCTGCAAGAGGCCATAGCAAACGAAGAACTGTCGAAATCGGAACCGGATAGATTTGAATACCGATTTGTTGCCCTGAAGAAAAGCATGGCAAATGACCATGAAATAGAAGACCTGCTCAAAAAGCTCACCCAACAGATCAGGGAACTGCACAAAAAGAAAGCGACCCCCGGCAAGCGTTCTGCGACAACACAACAACAGGCAGCCACCAGACTTGCAGGATCAGTGGTCTGCAATGAATGTCACGCCAGGCAATTCGCCTTCTGGGAGCAGACCGCACATTCCAGAGCTTATGATACCCTGGTTCAGAAGGATAAGAACCTCAACCTGGACTGCCTTCCGTGTCATGTAACCCAGGATCTGTACAACAGTAAGGTAAACCCCGAACTGCAGGACAAGGCACTGCTTCGCCTCCCCGCCATATTGCTCTCCGTTGGCTGCGAAACCTGTCACGGACCAGGAAAAAAACACATTACAGCTCCTGAGCAGTTTCAAATGGCAGCCCGGGTCAAAGAGGAAACCTGCCTCACCTGCCACACCGATGATCATGACGACAACTTCATCTACGAAACAAAACTTCAAAAAATAAGCTGCCCTGCCGGATAAATAAAAAAAAAGGGCATCTCCCGGATATACCGGAAGAAGCCCTTTACATACAACATCAGACGACATTCAAGCCGTCTGTCATTCTGCAATTAGCAGCCGAAGGCTTTCTGCAGATCGGGTACTACCTGTTTTTTACGGCTCATCATGCCATCAACCCACATAGAGGAAGTTGCAGCATCAATCTTTCCGCCAAACGCGCCTTCAACAAGGGCTTCGTCATCGGAAACAACAACCAGCTCAGTTCCCTCTTTTACAACATCGGTGAGCATAAGAAGAACAGTGTGACGTCCATCAGCTTTAACTTCTTTTGCAGCATTAAGCAGATCATCACGAATATCAGCAACCTGATCAAGGGTGGCAAGCTCAAGCTGACCACAGCCTACTTTCTTTCCATTCATATCGAAATCTTTGTAATCACGGAAAAGAAGATCTTTTGCAGGAACACCTTCAACAGAAGATTTGGCCTTCAGCATATCCATGAAAAGCTCTTCTGTGTCTGCAACACCGGCGATATCTTTCAGTTCGGCAACTGCAGCTTTATCGTCATCGGTACAGGTGGGGGATTTGAAGTTAACGGTATCAGAAAGAATGGCAGAAAGCATACCACCTGCAACATCTTTAGGAATAGCAACACCAGCATCCTTGAACATTTTGTTCAGTACGGTTCCGGTGCAGCCGACAGGCTCTACACGAACAAGGATGGGGTTATTTGTGGTAACATCACCAACTTTATGATGATCAACGATGGTCACAACTTCAGCATCTTCGATATTGGCGGGAGCCTGTCCGATATCACTGAAATCTACAAGAGCAACAGTTTTTCCGCTGCAATCCGTAAGCTCTTCCGGAGCGGTGAGACCAAATTTTTCCAGAACAACAGTGGACTCGGGATTGAGGTCAGCAAGTGAAGACTGCATACAGGCCTTTGCATCCTGTCCCTGAGCATTTAAAAGAGTAGCCAGTCCGATGGCTGCTGTTACTGAATCAGTATCAGGGTTAGAATGACCTGTTACACAAATTGTCATGATATTTCCTCCGTACATATTAGTTATTTTTGCCGGTCTTAGACGGGGAGTTCCCGCCAAAGAACACAAGCAGTTTCTACAAAACTTAAATTGCTGGGAACAATAGTGCTTTAGCGTTAGCGAGTCAAGAAGAAAAACCGGACAGCTGTTTGCTGGAATTTACAGCAACACACTGCTATTACAGTGCAAAAACCACATCCTGTACCATGCAAATATATCCGATTTTACAGACTTTCTCCTCATTTGCAAAATAATTCAAACGTGACTTTCGCCATCAGCTGCTGTATATTGGCTGATTATATCATTCCAAAGTACTTCTCATTTATGGTTTTTTTATGGATCCGTCAGAAGAAAAAAAAGATTCTCCGCAAAATCGGCAGAAGAAATCCTACATCATCCCTGCAGTTCTTATTCTCCTTATCCTTGCCTGTACAGCAGGAGCCTTTCTCTATCTGCGTCCGGAAAAAACGATGGAACCTGTGCCGGACGAAACAAAAGGGACGACTTCTCATTCTTCTGAAGAAGAAGCTTTACTCCGGAATCCTCCCCCCGCCCCGCCAAAACAGAGCAGTCTGAGCAAACAATCGACAGAAGCAGCAGAAGCAGCTGTGCCGGCAGAAGTTTCTGACATAGAAGAAAAAACAGTTGAAAAAGCTCCTGTCGTCACCCGCAAAACTGCAGAAACAGCCCCCCCTGCAGAACAGTCCCCTGCTGCTGCAGACCCTTCAGGATGCCTGCAGGCAACCAGACAGATCACAGATTTTTACACCACCCTGGACGGTCGGGACTATTTTAAAGCTTACAATGTCTCTCCATCAAGCAGAGAGCATTTTACCGCACTCATCAAAAAACTCCTCGCCAATCCACCCAAAGTCACAGGAGAAACCGATGATCTGTATACCATCCTGCGCAACACTGCCCATTTTTTTCGCATTACCGGAAAAGACAATGTCCTGATGATGAAAGGGGTGCTTAACAGCGAACGGAAATCCATTGAAAAACTGTTGGCGAATTACTACACCCTGCTCTCTTCCCCGGACTGCAAGACAAGTTCTTACGTGGCAGATCTCAACAGAGACGGTCTCTATGAATACGCCTGTTTTTTTCTCAACACCATGGGTGGACGGCTTTACCTGTTCAGACGGGATTCCCTGTCACGAATGGTCGTCACCTACTACGCCATCCTGCTCATCGAGCAGGCAAACGAGCAAAACAGAAACAGTCACGGCATTTCATTAAAACCTGCCGTCAATATGCTGATTTCCGAGATGGAAACCGCTGGTTCCGCCCTGCAGCATTCGGATGTGTATCTCGATACGCTGTATGATCTCAAAGAGAAATACCAGTAAGCAGGAGGAGGACAGGAACAAACCACTGCGAGGTTCTCAATTGCCCCGGCTTTTCAGCCGGACAGTACCCAAAGGAAAGATACTGCCAATCGAGAAAGAACTTTCCCGATGGCAGTATCTGTAACATT
>JANTGG010000028.1 GCA_024763035.1 Desulfocapsa sp.
CCGGTTTTCACAACACCTATTACAACTCCTACGGCGGTCAGGCCGTTTCCATCTTCAACTCATCCCCCACCCTCTCCGGAAACACCATCAGTGAAAGTACATGGGGCATCCGGATTGGGGTTAATTATTATACACCTGTTGCCGTTACTCCAATCATCAGCGGAAACACCATCGTAAATAACCGCTACTACAGTATCCAGATATGGGGAGACAATAACGAGAGTCGTAATCCTGCACCGGTCATCACCAATAACAACATTAGCAGCAGCCATTCCGACGCTGATTATCTTGCAGTCTATACCAGCGGATATGCCAACGGCGAGGCAACTGCTATAAACTGCCGGAATAACTGGTGGGGAACTGCTGACCCCGAAGAGACAGGTGAGCTCATTCGAGACTGGAATGACGCCGCCGACGCACCGGTTGTTGATTACAGAGAATGGCTTGCTGATGCCGGCGGGTCACCTGTATCCGGAACACAGATCAATGGCGGCCTGCTTACAGGAGGCGATCTTACCTGGACAGCTGCCAACAGTCCATATCTGATTTTAGGACGGATCAAGGTGGGAACGGGTGACACTCTAAGCATTGAAGCTGGCACAGATGTGCAGTTTGTCAACGGCACCACATCCTGGAATGACAGAGGAATAGACATATACGGCAATATTACCGCTGTCGGTACAGCTTCCAATCCCATTCACTTCCATTCCAACAGATCCCTTCCGACCCTTGGTGACTGGACAGGATTTCGCTTTTTTGGTAACGAAACGAACGGTTCCACTCTTGAATATTGTCTCATAGAAGATGCAGCCACAGGAATATACTGTGAAGACGCCTCTCCTGAAATCTCCCACTGCACCATTGCCGGAGCAGAAAAAGACAGCAATGCCTCCTATTTCGGCATCTCACTGCTCCGGTCCGATGCCCATATCCATCACAATATTATCAGCAATTACTTAAATACCAGCAGTTATCCGGCACGGGCAATTTACATGCGCGAATCGTCACCACTTATCGAATACAATGATATTTCAGACAACGACTACGGCATTTACATCTATTTCGGGGGCAATCCTCAGATTCTCCACAACACCATTCAGGACTTTCGGTTCTCAGGGATCTTCAGTGATGGGGAATATCAGGCTGCCAATGCACCATTTCCAGTTATAACTGACAACACCATCCAGACAATTTATGATTCCACGGATACCTGGAGCCTGCATGTTCGCCGTTATGCTGCCACCACTGATCCGTCCCTTGTGATTAATGCCCGAAACAATTACTGGGGAACTGCCTCCCCGGAAATACTTGCAGCCTCCATACACCAATGGCCGCAGTACAACCTTGGAACCCCCTTCGTCGACTTCCGTGACTTTCTGACATCTCCTGGAGGTGTTCCTGCTGCCGGACACTATATTGCAGACGGACAATTACCTGCAGATGATCTGAACTGGTCAGTGACATCCGGACCATATATTATTCTCGGCAATACATTTGTCGGGTCAGGTCAGACACTGACCATCGCCCCCGGCACCGAGGTACGTTTTACAGGAGGACAGGCGGGTCCCCAGGACAGGTGGATCCGTTCTTCACTGCGGATTGACGGTAAGCTTGACGCTCAGGGTGAAGCCGGCAATCAGATTCTGTTTACTTCCCATGAAAGCACACCGATACAGGGCGACTGGGATGCAATCTATTTCAATCCCGGGTCTGACAGTGTATCAAGGATTGCCTACAGTCGTATTGAATATGCCTATAACGGTATCTGGTGTCAGGGCTCTTCACCCACCATCAGAAACAACGAAATCATTGGTGTTCAGGGGAATTACTACCATGACATGTTTTTTGGTTTGCGGCTTGAAAATAATTCAAATGCTGTGGTCAGCGACAACCTTATCAGTGGTTTTCATAACACTTACTACTACTCATATTATGGTCGCGGCCTATCCATCTATAACTCTTCGCCCACCATCACCGGGAACATTTTTGACGAGAACTCGATAGCTATCTGGATAGACACCTACAACCCCACAGAAGCTGAAAAACCCGTCGCCCCGACCATCACCGGCAACAGTATTATTAACAGCCATTATCGCAGTGTCTACCTGAACGGTGACGGTAACGATGCAGAAAATCCCTACCCGCTTCTAACCGGGAACAATATTTTCTCTTCATATCTCACCACAGATTCCCTGTATACTGAATATTTCGGCAGTGCAAGTACCGGTATCATTAATGCCACAGGTAACTGGTGGGGAACTGATATTCCTGCCGAAATTGATGCGCTTGTCTTCGACCGGAATGATTCTTCCAGTGCTGCCAATGTGAATTATTCCGGATCCCTTTCTGCTGACATCGGTGTTTTCGTCATATACGGCATAACAATCAGTGACGAATATTTTTCACCAAATGGTGATGGAGAACAGGACAGCATCACCATTACTGCCGATGGAATTGCTGTTTCCAGCTGGACTGTGAGCGTGCGTAACGAATCAGGATCCGTAGTTGACAGCTACACAGGCGCACTCCCCTGGGAGTGGGACGGCAACAACCAGCCGGAAGGTGTCTATACTATCGTGGTAAGCGGCACTGACGGAACGACACTTCTTACACGCACATTAACAACACGAATTGACACCACTGCCATAGCTACCGCCATCGACACTCCGGTTGACGGCAGCACTATGAGCGGGATCTTTGATGTACTCTGCTCTGTTAGTGACAACAATCTGCTGAGCTACACCCTCGAAATTGGAGCAGGAGCCAGCCCGAGCAGCTGGACCCGCTTAAACGGCGATAACGACACTGCCAACGACTATAAAGACGGTGCATTGGAAATTACCGGAAAAAAACTCTACACCTGGGTTTCAAATGATACCGAGACTGATTCCATACCCCTTCATGATGGTTTTACATTTTCCAATGGTACCTACACCCTTCGCCTCACAGCAATAGACCGGGCGGGTAACAGTTCCCGGGTAACAAGTACCATCGCACTGGACAATATCTTTATTACCGATGTGAGCCGGGAAAACGCTCTTATCGATCCTGTCCAGTCCCAATCAGCAATTATTCATTTTTCAATAAGTCGTGATGCACTTACTTCTGTTAAAATTTATCCCGAATGGCAGGGGGAAGATGGAGACCTTATCCGTGAATTCACTCAGTCCATGACAGCGGGAGCACACTCCATCAGTTGGGACGGAAAGGACAATACCGGCCAGAAGGTTGCAGATGAAGCATATATTTACGTGATAGAGGCAGCCGACGGTGGACTGACAGATAAATTCCTGCCAACAGATGGTCATGCAGAAGGCTCCGTTGCTGGAACCGTTCCTACCGAGTATAACACGTTCACCAACAACTTTTGGAAAATAGACTACACTGTCAATGGTCCTGCCAGTCGTATCAGTCTTGAAATAACCCCAAGCGGTGAGAAAACTTTTCGGCTTGTTGATATGGAACCCCATGAAGCCGGCGAAACCGTAACATTTCTATGGGATGGTCGGCGCCCTGACGGCACGCTGGTAGAACAGTCTGCAGGTATCTATTTTCCTCCGCCCACGACCCTTAGACCCAATTACGTGCTGGTTAAATCAACATCTGACAAACCTGTATTAAAGGGTATCGCTCCCTTCATAGAGATAAAATCCGACCCGTATCTCGTTAATTTCTGTTATGGTGAGTTCACCCGCCTGCTGTACAGTATTGACCGGGAATCTGAGGTCAGCATCACAATACTTCCCCCTGGTATCACAAGCCCCGCCGATCCTGAGGCAATACCTGTAATCACCGGCGAATTACAGAGCGTCGGAGACCACACAGTATCATGGGACGCAGTGGATCAGCTTGTGGACAACAATATAACCATATCTGAGGAAGGCGTTTACACTTTCCTGATTGAAGCAACTGCTTCTGCGCAAACAAGCACCTGGAGAGGTGTATTGAATTTATACCGTTAGGAGAAAAGATGAATATTCTGTTTTCAAGAACCCTTTGTACCCTGATGGCCATTCTTATCGGAATCCAGCCGGCAATCCTTTCCGCTCATGACTTTGGAGGCACCAGTGTGCCCGGTTCTGCACCTGCTGACCAGATGGATCGAGACAGACAGAAGAACCAGACTGCCGGCGGTAAAGTATCCCTTTTTGACGGTTCCGAATCCTTTGACACCACTGACCTGACTGTTAACGGTATATATCCCATTGCCATTACCAGAAGATACGATTCCCATTCCACGTACGACTCCCCCCTGGGATATGGCTGGGATCACCCTTATAACATAAGACTCTTCACCTATGCAGACGGGTCTGTCGTCATCCGCTGGAACACAGGACTGAAAAACCGTTTCGTCAGTGCCGGTTCCGGTTTTGTTGATGAAAGCGGAGCATCGGGTCAACTCCTTGAAAATATTGATGGGACATTCACCTTTTTCACCCCCGGGGGAATCCGGTATGAGTTCAACTTAAACGGCAACATCAGCAGACTGCAGGACACCAACGGCAACTACCTTTCTTTCAGCTATTCTGCATCGAAAATGCCGTTGACCGGCATTTCTCCTTTTTCAACCAACCCGGGATCTCCCCGGATCATTTCATACAGTTATCAACTGTTGAAAATTTCAGAGGGTACCATCGATGGATTGACCGGCAGATTTGTCAACTTCACTTACGACTCTGGAAACGGAAGATTGAATACCGTTACTGATTTTTCCGGACGGACGGTTTCTTATGTTCATGACAGCAATGGCAATTTGATCCGCGTCAACTACCCCGAAAATCTTTTTCATGCATTTTCCTATACTGACAGCAACGACCCACACAACATCACTCAATTTATCAGGGGATATACAGAAGGAATAAATGACTATTCCAGTGTTCTGTACGAAAATACATATGACGACCAGGACAGAGTTATCCGACAAAATCGCGCAGGAGGAACCCTGCAGTTTGACTATACTATTCCTCTGGCAAAAACAACTGTAACCAGAACAGTGGTTGATGACAAGCAGTCAGTTCTCCACACATTCGTCACCGTTTATGAGTATAACTCAAATGGATTTCTTACCCGTTTCACAGACGAAATCGGCAATCGAAACGATCTGATTCGAGATTCACAAAACAATATTATTCGTAGAGTCAACTGGGAAAATACCGGATCACCCTCCTCACCCAACCTCCATGAATACACCACCACCAACTACAGCTACGACGCAGACTCCAACCTTATCAGCAGTCGGATGACTCTGGATGACGGGGAAATTTTGTCCTGGACGTATACTTATGACCACGGCTGGCTTCAAAGTGCAATATTTTCAAGCAGCCGTTTCCCAGCCCGGGATAGAACAGAACTGCATGAATTTGCCTATAATGCTGAAGGATACCCAAAGTATGTAACAGCAAAAAAGATCCTTACAGTTGCAGGAAGCACCCCTGAATACCTTACAACCACATCCTCACACAATGCCTATGGCCAACTCACCGAAATCACCGCAACAAATGGAGAAACTGACACCCTGACCTACACAGATGGTTTTCTCACCGGACAGAATGGTTTTTCCCTGACCCGGAGCTCTGACGGTCGTGGTAATATTGTACAGATCACTGATTCTGCAGGTAACTATACAACGTTTACCTATGATTCTTTCGACAGACTTCTTCAGCAGACAAACACTCTCGGGGAGAGCAGCATCATAACATGGCAGGGCTGGAATGCCGTCGGTTTTGAAGCCGGAAAAACTACGAGTTTACAGGGAGTAAAAATGCAGGTTGCATACGACAGCTACGATCGAATCGTATCAAGAAGTATTCAGCAGGGAGCCGGTGCTGTTTCACTGACTTCATATGCCTATGACAGCAGCAACAATCTCCTGCAGATAAGCAACCCGTCTGGACAGAACATATCGTATGAATATGACGGAAAAGACCGTATGATATCGCAGACACATCAAAATGGTGCGGTAACCCGCTACTCCTTTGATGCTGCAGGAAACCTCACCACAGTGACAGATGCACAAAATAGTATAACATCCTATGCTTATGACGATTACAACCGGCTCATCACTGTTGTTTCAGCAAAGGGTGACACCACACGATATACCTATGAGTTCGATGTTGTCGATAAAATCACTGATGGGTCAGGGAATGAGCTTCAATTCAGTTACGATCTTGCAGATCGCCTTATCTACGCTACCAGCATGTCAGGGAATTCTGAACAATACGTATACGACAGCAAGGGGCGCATTACCGGACACACCGACGCCAATGGCCTGCAAACCAGTTACACATACAACGACAATGATTATGTCACCAGCCTTCTCATTCACTCCTCACCCCAGAGACAGCTGGACTTCACATATGACGCCGGCGGCAACATGCTGACCTACAGAGATTCTGAAATTGCTGCGACCCCGGCGTTTTCCTACACGTACGACTCCCAGAACCGCCTCGCCACCGAGACCAATCATCTTATCAACAAAACAATAGACTACACATATACTGCGCTGGGACAGCTCAAGCAGTTACGTCTCCAGGAAACCGGTGGAGCTGATCTGTTCAGCTATACATACACTTACGATGATGCCGGTCTTTTAACCGTCATAGAGGAATCTCCTTCTCTTCAGACACAGCTTGCCCATGACGAATTCGGCAGGCTCAGCAGCATCTCATATTTCAATGGAATCACCGCAGACATCTCCTACAACAGCGACGGACATATGCAGACACTCGCCTACCGGAAATCAGATTCAACACCCATTGAGAGTTATCAGTATCAATATGATACCCTTGGCAGACTGGTTCAGGTCGATGACAGTCACGGCACGACCGCATACACTTATGATCCCAACGGTCAGCTGACAGGTGCCGCATATCCGGTGGGATCAGGCATGGCAGATGACACTTTTAGCTATGACAGTTCCGGAAACAGATCCTCCTCCACTGTTTTTTCAGACTGGACATATGACGGGAATAACAGTCTGACCCACTTTGGCTCAACCGCCTTTTCATACGACAATAACGGTAACATGATAAGCCGCAACGTATCAGACCAGGCAACTCAATATACGTACGACGAACTGAATCGTCTTACCGGAATACATTCAGCAAGTGGAAATTCCACCTACATCTACGATTCTGCCAACCGAAGGATAAAAAAGGAAGTAAACGGCACGGGCAGCTGGTTCATGTATAACGGGTATCGACCAATCGCTGAATTTGACAATGATGGAAACCTTCTGCGTCACTATGGGTTTTTCCCGGAATCTCATGCTCTTGTCAGTATCACAGACAACAACGGTGCCCATGCCGTGTTAAATGATAAGCTGGCAGTTCCCAGAATCATAACAGATCCAGCTGAAACCACTCTCTGGAATGGTAGTTATAAAGTTTTTGGAGAAATGGCAGCAAATGAAGACGTTGATGGTGATGGCACCAGCTTTCACTGCAATCTCCGGTTCCCGGGACAGTATTTTGATGCAGAGAGCAATCTGCATTACAACTCCTATCGCTTTTACGATCCTGCCATTGGACGCTACACAAGTGTTGACCCCCTGGCAGTTAACATCTATTCCCCTGAAGACTTGAATTCATACACCTATGCTCACAGCGATCCTGTTGGATTTATTGACCCGGATGGAAGAGCCTCAGTTTTTCAAAACTTCTGGACAAACTACAAGGCAGGGATGGCTGGAAAACTGGGAGGATGGAGACAGGCAGGTCTTATCGTAAGCTCAATTGGACTGCTGGCGGGAACAATGATGGTTTTTGTTGGCAGTGGTGCTGCCCTGGCCGTTGTGAGAGGTGGAACTATCGTTGCCAGAGCAGCAGGTAGTGGTTTAAGTGCTGCCGGTCGAGGGATTGCATGGACGGGTCGGACTGCCGTCAGCTCAGGAAAGGTTGTCTTTGAAGCTGGAAAACAAGGATATGCGGCCCTGGGCCGGTGGGTGATTTCAAAGACAGCCTCCGGTTCTACCCTATACCTAGTCGAAGAGACAAATGCGTTTGCAGAATTTCTTGTCGGCACGTCTGGGACAGTGCTCCCCTCTGCATCTAGCTGGGGTTCTACTGTTTTTGGTACATACGAACTCAACAAAGCGATTTATGACGCATCTTCACAGTACACCAGAGCTTACCTGAATGACCGACTTGAACGATGGAGAAGAACTCAACGCCCAGTAAGGATGGTCTCCAAGGAAGCACTTGAGAAACTAGACAAAAAACTTCGAAAAAAACGCAAAGAACAAGCGTGCATAGACGCAGGGTGGTGCTGGCCATAGCAGAACAACAGTTCACTTATACTTTTAGTACAATCCAGTGTACGCTGACTTTTTCTTCTGCTTTGACTCTTAACATTATCCATAAAAACACAAGATGTTACGAAGAAATAAAACAAACCACCTGCAACAATTTTTGCGATCAGCTGCCATGTTACTCTGCGTACTCTGCCCCCTGCCGGTCACTGGATTCTATTCACCCCACATAGTGTATGGAGCTGAACAGTCCAAAAGTATACTGGCTGCTACCTGCCTTACAAAAAATTTCTGGCAGATATACACTTTTAAAGAGGATGGCTCAAGCTGGCAGCAACTGACACATTCCCACTCTGACAAGTCCCATCTATCCTGGTCCCGATCACAAAATGAACTCCTTGCGAACACAAACGGGAATGGGCTGCTGATATACACCATCGACAGCGGTGAAGGAAAAACGATCCCGATAACCACCAGGGGCATGACCGACGCTGTCTGGTCTGCTGATGGCGGTAAAATCCTTTTTTCTCTCAGCATAGCTGACAGTATCGATGCAAACGATATCTGGCTTGTTAGCATTGCAAGCAATAAACGCAGGCGTTTGACCAACATGAAATATATGCAGCATGATCCCGCCTGGTCTCGTGATGAAAAACAGATCATTTTTGTTTCTGGCGCAGGGGGACAAAACCATGATCTCTTGGCCCTGGACCTTGAAAGCGGTGCAATCAAGCAGTTAACAGCAGGACAACGGTATCATTTTGAACCAGCATGTTCGGTAAGAAACGAGATAGCCTTTTCCTCCAACCGCACTGATGATTACGAAATCTGGGTTTGTGATATTGAGGGCAAACACTTTGAGCAGATTACCCATAGTTCCGGTCTGGATGGTCAACCAACCTGGTCACCAGACGGAAAACAGATCGCCTTCGTGTCAGCCCGTAGCGGCTATCCGGCTGTCTGGGTCATCAACCGTGACGGCAGCAATATCCACCAGCTCAGTCCGCCAGGGATGAAATGCATGGGACCGGCGTGGAAAAGATGAATTTTTTATTACCCATAAGAATCATACTGTGTATTCTGTTGATGATGACAGCTCATTGCACATCCGCAATTGCTGTACCTCTCACTATTAGCCATGTATTCTCTGATCCTGCCAGCATGAATAACGATGCCCTGCACGATATCCGCATTCACTACCGCTTATCAAAAAGAGCAAAAACAATCATAAGCATTTTCGACAGTCGAGATTATCTAATAAAAGAAATACGCTCAGACGATATACAATCGGTGGGCGACCATATTGCTGTCTGGAACGGTCGTGACAAAAACGGCACTCCAGTACCAGCCGGGTACTATGTTTTCACCGTTGAGGCTCAAAGCAGGGGAGAAGAAACAGTCCGGTATGATCTTACTGACCTCACCGGAGGGAAATTACTCCCGGTGCCTCAGGCTGCCTACGATTCTGAACAGGCTGCAATCAACTATATTTTACCAGCCCCTGCCCTTGTGAATATCAGAATCGGACTTCCCGATGGCGGTCCGCTACTCGCCACTGTTGTCGACTGGGTGGCACGCCCCGGAGGACGCAACTTTGAATCATGGGATGGGTGGACTCACAACAAAACAGTGAATATCAAGGATATGAACAATTACCAGATAGGTGTTTCCGCGTATTCACTGCCAAACAATTCCATAATTATTTACTCTCCCGAAAAACAAAACAGACCGGAATTTGTCAGGAAAAATGCAGTAAGTGGAGAGAAACGCAACAAAAAATCCCCACGTAAATTGATGTACAATCACTGGCAGCACGATAGGGACATGTGTTACGACCCAGCCATTCACCTTAGCTTCCCGCCGCAGTTAAAACATCTTCCTGACGGAACACCGGTGGTTCAAGGACCGGTAACAATCAAAATGAATGTTGCTGAAAGGGACGAGTCATTCACCTTCAATCAACGTTTTGAAGTCGTCTATTATGCGGATTTTGTTTTTGTCTGTGAAGAAGAACTGGGCTACACTCCATTTAACTGGGAATGGAATCCACAGGGAGTCAACGAAGGAGTCCATTACATAACTGTTATGCTGAGGGGATATGAGGGACACTTTGGCACAATCACTGAGAAGGTTTTTGTGAAAAAATCCCCATCACAACACATTTCAAGCGAGAATTGATTATGAAAAACACTCTATTACTCATCGCAGGTTTCTTGTTTGTCCTTCTTTTTCCACTCAGTCCCGTTTGGGCCTCGCCCCCGACTGTAATGGACATTACAGTTACAGATGTTACTCCCGTTTCCTTCTCGGTGATCTGGAATACAGATCAGGCAAGCACCTGCAGTCTCACCGTTTTCAACGATGAAAATGGTGTCAGCGATATCAGCTCTACTGTTACGATAACGCCCCACCCGACTCGAAACAACAACTCTTCTGTTGTTGCAGCTGCCCAAAACAGAGGGGTTATGAAAGTCCGCATTACCGGTCTTTTTCCCGCAACGACATATTATTTTAGAACCAGCACAATAACAGTTTCCAGTGCAGAAGAAAGCATATACCCGCAAACTGCTCCCTATCTGGCAGTAACCACTGCTGCAATAAGCGGTAAAACAGCAGGAGACACAGAAAACGAACGACCTTTTACCAACGATCTGATAAGCATGAATGTCTACGAGTCAGACGGCACCACACCTGCCCAGGGTGCTTTGGTGCTTGGCGTTGTTGAAGGTGGAAGATATCCTGTTTCCAGTTTTGTCGGTGATGAATTTCCGTCCCCCCAGGCAGCACTTGATCTAAACAATATCTACACAGATACGGTCAACAAAAATATATTCATAAATGGCGGGGAGACAATTACCCTCAGCTCCTATTATGGTATCGAGGGTGTTGAGACCACTGTGTGGGTTGTGCCTGCCAATCATACGAAACTTGTATCCCGGTCACCCGTAGGTTTGGCGGATGTGATGCTGATAGTAAAAGCTATGAACACCCCTGACGGTGGTCCTGATCTATCACACATTGCCGACATCAACGATGATAATCGAATTGGCTTGCAGGAATCAGTCAATATTATGGAAAAACTCTCTCAAGTTCGCTGAGAACCCGCTGTAATCTCTTTCAGCAGCGGGTTCATTCGCAAGCCTTTTTTTCACGGCACCAGCTGCTTGTAATACGACAAAGGAATTATTTCCAGACACCAGCGATGGCTTGGGAGCATTCTGGACAACAGCCCTCAACAAGCCTGTTCTCACGAATGGAGAAACCGTGGCGGAGAATTACTTGTGCCGAACAGGACGGGCAGAGTGTATCTTCCCCGCCGCTGCCCGGCCGGTTTCCCGCATAGACATACTGAAGCCCGCTGGCCATTCCAATCTGTCTCGCTTTTTCTATCACGGCAAAGGGGGTGGGCTCACGATCAGTCAGTTTGTAGGTGGGGAAGAATCCCGTAACATGCCAGGGGATGGCTGTATCCAGCGAGGCAATAAACTCTGCAATATCTGTGAGTTCTTCGGTGGAATCATTCATACCGGGTATAAGGAGTGTGGTGATTTCCAGCCAGACTCCGGCATCATGCATCCTCCCGATGGAGTCAAGAACCGGCTGCAGTCTTGCCCCGCAAAGCGACTTGTAGACATCATCCCGGAATGTTTTCAGGTCGATATTAATCCCATCAAGAACCGGTGTCAGAAGAGCCGTAGCTTCTTTTCCCATGTAGCCGTTTGAAACAAAGATGTTTTTCACATTGTTCTCATGGGCAAGCTGCATGCAGTCATGGGCAAATTCAAAAAATATGGTTGGTTCAACATAGGTGTAACTGATGGAGCGGCAGTTTGCAGAAAGGGCATGATCCACAATCTGTTCAGGACTTCTTTCCTTGCCGGGTGCCTCTTTGGAGGGAAATGTATCGGGCTGGGAAATTGAAAAATTCTGACAGTGACGACAGGAAAAATTGCAGCCCACCGTGGAGATGGAAAGGGAGCTTGTACCGGGCAGGAAATGAAAAAGCGGCTTTTTTTCAACCGGATCAACATTTTCAGCAACAATCCTACCATAGACAAGGGTGTACAGGGTTCCATCTCTGTTTTCCCGCACTCCACACAAGCCTCGTTTCCCATTGGCAATGGAACAGGTATGCGCACAGAGGAAACAGCTAACGCGGTCTCCATCACCTTTTCTGTAAAAGAGGGCTTCAGACATCATAAGGGCTTTACAATAGTGTTGATATAATTACTGCAAAAGCGTGTAAAGACAATCCGGCTACCGCCTTTTATTCCGGCGTATCAGGACAGGATCAAGAGTAACGATCTCCGGTGAGGAATACTAAGCCGGCACTAAAAAAAACGAATAAAAAAGACAGCAATATAACGAAAAAAAACCACAACTTTGTGATCCTTACGGATATGAACAGGAGAAGAGCAGCGGAACAGGTCTGTCTGCCCAGGGTCGGGGAGTGCAATTTTAGAACAGGAAGCGGTTTGCAGGACTTGCTCCAGATGCCATTTTTTCATGTGAAACCTCCGGGAAATAGAGTCGCAGAAAAAACTTATCTCTTCCAATACCTTATGTCAAGGCTATCACAAACCACCCCTCCCTGTCAAGAACAAACACAACATATCGACAACAAAGCACAACACCCCACTACATATGGGACATAGCCAACAATTTCACCACATTCCCCTCACGATTTTTTCTGCTTTCGCCACTTTCCATCCAGGAACAGATAATAGGGTGAAAAACGATCTTTATAGTTCATGGCAGCAACTTCTTTGATGTAATAGCCTAAATACAAATGAGCGATATCAAGATTTATACAGGTTGTGATCATCGTTAAAATATTAAAGGTTCCCGGACTGCGCCCCCCTTCATCAGGATCGAAGAAAAAATAGACAGCGTTCATCCAGTTCTGCCCCATATCAACAATGGCTGTGCCGATGAGACGATCCTGCAACCGGTAGCGAATCTCCATCCCCTGAATGATGCGGTTTAGAAAAAAACCTTCATAATACGATTCAGCATCGTTGCTTTTATGCGGATACCGTATATCGAGGAATTTCTGACACAGAGCAATATTTTCATGGTGCATGGTAATGGGGGCATATTCCACTTCCACATCGCGGTTCTTCTTCAGAACCCGCCGCTGGTTGCGATTCAGCTGCATCTCCGCCGGGTGGAGACGAATGGGGAGGCAGGCGGCACAATCAGGACAGTGCATGGTGTAGAGACAGTTTCCGTTACGACGGTATCCGGACGCCAGGAAGAGTTCCATACTACGCTCCGGCAGAGGGGCAAAAAGAGCCTGATAAAAAATCGCATCATGGGGCAGGTGATACGGACATTCCACCCGCATTTCGGCAAAATAGGGTTCCACACTGGATTCAAGCAGAGAAAATTCCCTGGCACACTGTTCATCATATAACGACACTGCCACACATCCCCTTACTTCCCGACAGTCGCAAGCGGGCTGTTCAGCCCGGTATAACCCGCAATAATACGTCGGTATTCTTCTGTCTTTTTAAACCACTCAAGTTCTTCGTCATACTCTCTTATCACCTGTTCAATATGCGGATAATCGGACTTCCTGCTAAAAACCGGATATCAGGAACAGGCGGCAAGGATCATCCTTCTACTCACACAAGCCCTTGATCAAGCATGGCATTCACAACTTTCACAAAGCCCGCAATATTTGCTCCTGCGACATAGTTTCCTGACACGCCATACTGATCCCCGGCATCCCGACAGGTTCTATGAATTGCCTTCATAATGCCTTTCAGACGTCCATCCACCTCTTCCCTCGGCCAGGAGAGACGCATGGAGTTCTGTGCCATTTCAAGCCCCGAGACTGCCACACCGCCAGCATTTGCAGCTTTTCCTGGTGCATACAAAAGTTCATGCTCAACAAACATATCAACAGCCGCCGGCACCGAAGGCATATTTGCCCCTTCACTGATAAGATGTACCCCGTTTTTTATCAGGTTTTCTCCATCCTTCTCGTTGATCTCATTCTGGGTGGCGCAGGGGAAGGCACAGTCGGCCTTATGATCCCAGAGCGGGTTATGGTCAAGGGTGGAATCCACCGGCGTATACACTACATCAGGGTAGGTCTCCGCGTATTCCGCAATACGTCCACGGCGGATATTCTTCAACTCCTGGACAAAGGCGAGTTTTTCACTGTCTATGCCCTCTTCATCATAGATATAACCGGAGGAATCAGACAGGGTCACCACCTTGCCGCCCAGTTCCACCACCTTTTCAGTAGTATACTGAGCCACGTTGCCGGAACCGGACACCAGACAGGTTTTTCCTTCCAGTGTTTCCCCCTTCACAGCAAGCATTTCCGCTGCAAAGTAGACAGTACCGTAACCTGTCGCTTCCGGACGGATCAGACTGCCCCCCCAGTTCAGACTTTTACCGGTAAGCACCCCTGTAAACTCGTTGCGCAGTTTTTTATACATGCCGAAGAGATATCCTATCTCCCTGGCACCGACACCGATATCACCTGCCGGAACGTCCGTATTCGGTCCGATATGGCGGAAGAGTTCCGCCATAAAAGACTGACAGAAACGCATCACTTCACCATCTGACTTTCCCTTGGGATCAAAATCGGAGCCGCCCTTGCCGCCGCCCATGGAAAGGGTGGTCAGGGAGTTTTTAAAGACCTGTTCAAACGCCAGAAATTTTATAATACCGAGATTGACTGAAGGATGAAAACGAAGCCCGCCCTTATATGGACCGATGGCAGAATTCATCTCCACCCGAAACCCGCGATTCACATGCACCTGAGCGTCATCATCCATCCAGGGAACCCGAAACATCAGCACCCGTTCCGGTTCGGTAATACGAGCAAGAACCGCCTGCTGCCGATACTCCGGATTTTTATCAAGAACCGGCATCACCGTTTCCAGCACTTCATCAACTGCCTGATGAAATTCCCGCTGTTCCGGATCCTTGTTTCTGATTACACTGATTATTTTATCCATCTCACATATCTCCCGCTCAGGTTATATTCTCAGGTTTTCTATCCATACTCTACATAGAAAAAGCACATTACACCTTATCAGTACATACCTCTCCGGCAACCGCGCCACCGCTTTTCTGAAACAGAACCGCCTCCTCTTCTTTTCCGTTACACTTCATCACAAATGGTTCTTCAAGCCGAATCTGCCGCACATACTGTTTCTCTTCCCGTACGTCCTGTGCCAGCAGCCAGTCCCAGTCAAGACAGCTTTTGCGTGCCTTTCCACTGCAGTGCCCGCTGCTGCCGTCCGCCTGTTCCACAACACTCAGATAGGGAATACCAAGCGATGTAATATTTTGAAAGAAATGTGAGCCCTGCGAAGGATCGGCATGCAGCATACTGTTCTGCAGCTCTATAATGGCACCCACTGCAGATATATCACGCCACTGCACAGGCACCCCCAGCCACGGATCGGCAGATCCCCAGCGGCCGGGTCCGATCAGCAGATAGGGACGTTTTTCATCGGCAAGTTTCGCATTGAGCATCCGTATTTCATCGGCAATAAGCTGCGTTTTTGCCGGATCAAAACTCTGTGGATTCACCAGAATAATATCTGCCATATTCTCAAAACGACCATGTCCGAGGCAGGCGGATGAATAGCAGAACGCGGCATCAATATCAAAGGAACAGATAGATACATCCGCCTGCTCTCCGCCGGTGACCATGGGCCGCATCTGGAGAAAGAAGAACTCACTTCTGTTCATTTTCTTATCCAGACGCACCGCAAATTCGATCTCCACCTCACATCCCATTCCCTGCCGTCCAAGATGGAGCAGATCCTGTATGATCTCAGGAAGCGGGTAGAGCTGATGTTTGAGAATAGAGGCAAAGGTCAGCACCTTTAATCCTGGCATCGCCACGTCACGGATACGGTTTTCTTCGGCAAGATATGTAGAGGCAAGCAGCTGCACAGGAAACTCATCCTCAGCATCCTGCACCCCCCTTTTGACAAGGTTCGACTCCTTCATGTCAACATACTGCGATTTGCTCATGTCTATCGCATAAAACTGCCTCTGGCAATTTGCCAGCATATCATCAACCCTTGAAAACTGCACCAGGCGTTTAGGTTCAACAGGGGAAAAACGCAGGGATTTTTCTCCCTCCACAACTGTTTTCCCAAGCCCCATGGCAATATGACAAATCCCGTCTTCCGCCTTCATCCTGCCCACCGGATAAAAGTTATGGGATTGCGCCACTCCTGAAATGTGCGGATACCAGTATCCCCCGTATTCCTCTCCCACCACCTGCTGAATAATCACGGCCATGGAATCCTCCCGTCCCTGCGTCCCCGCCCTGGAAAAAGCCCTGGGATTCTCGAACCATGTGGAGGCAAAGACCAGCTTCACCGCATTCTCCAGACTTTGACAGCGAAGGGTCATGCTCGGGTGATTATTGGGCAGGAAATAGGTGGAATAGAGCCCGGCGTAAGGCTTGAACTGTGCATCTTCAAGCAGACTCGAAGAGCGGACAGAGAGGGGAAAATGCACCTTGGAAAGAAAGGCGTGCAAATCTTCTTTCAGCCAGCGGGGAAGCTCGGCGGCGAGAAAACGGGCGGCGATGGCATCATCATCTTCGTCAATAAAGGAAAAGCTGTTTTCTCGGATAAAATCATCAAATCCATCTGCTGTAATAACGCAGGTTTTAGGAAGACTCACATTGTTTTCATAAAGATTCTCATGCCCTCCCCGTGCCTGCTGCAGCTGCATCCACATAAAGGCAAGCCCCCTCGCCTTACCGCCCATGGAACCTTCTCCGATTTTCACAAACTCCATAATTTCCGGGTCATAAAACTCTCTGGAAAAGCGGACAACCACACCCTGCTGTCTCAGTCTTCGTAAGGAATGAACCTTAAAGATGATATCATCGCGCATATCCGAACACTTTTTTATCTTCCCGATATAATCACGATGGAGGCGGGTGGCCAGTGCCACCTCGGCACGGGCCATCACCCAGTTCGAAAAGTGGTTGTGCTTGGCATGATAACAAATGGACTCGCCGGGAACCGTGTGCAGCTCCTTCTCAAATTCCTGCAGGTTGGAAGCGTGACCAATGGCAGTTCCATCAGGAAGGCGGAAAACAAAATCACCAAAACCGAGATGGTTCAGAAAAAAATCACGGATTCCGCTTTTAACCACCGGAGAGTTTTTATCGAGGAAGACAGCGGGAATCGCCTCCGCCAGTTCCCTGTTTTCCGGTTCAGAGGAAAGCATCAGGAGGGGAAGGTCGGGAATATCTTTTCTGATACGCTCCATAAACCGTATGCCGGCATGGGGATCAAGTTCCCCCCGCCTCGGGAAACGTACATCGGAAATCACTCCGAAGACATAGGGGCGATAGGCCTCATAAAGAGACATTGCCTCTTCATAATTAATGGCACAGAGAATTTTAGGACGTGCTCGCATGCGCAGCAGACGATGTTTCTCGTTGAGACTTTCATCAAGCACAGCCTGGGTCTGGTGTACCACTTCCTTGTAGATCAGGGGTAGAAAAAACGAACGGTAAATGGGAGAATCTTCAACGAGAATAATCACCCGCACCATGGCACGGGCGGTGTCTGCATCCACATTCACGTGATCTTCAAAGTTTTTAATCACCGAGAGAAGCAGATCCGCCTCACAGCACCAGAGAAAGATATTATCGATGGATTCGCAGTCTATACTTGGCGGCAGCGGGTACAGGCCCTGCATGGAATGGGATATCAGCACCACATGCAGGATGGGTTTGATCCGTTTGATTTTTGCCCCAAGATCAAAGGCATCCATTCCTCCCACATTGGGCATACTGATGACCAGGTCAAACTCACGCCGGCGCATGATTTCGAGGGCTTCATCACCGGAAGAGACAAGAGTGAGACGGGGCGCACCGCTCAGATTCAGCCCCTGGTATTCATTAACAATACGCGTGGCAAGAGAACCGTCCTCTTCCATAATGAAGGCATCATACGGGCTGGAGACGAGAAGAATCTCCCGAACCTTGAAAGGCATCAGTTCGTGAAAAATCCTGAAATGCGGATCGTAATCGGCTAACATCCTACCGGCTTTTAGACGCATACATCTTTCCCCTGCAAAATACGACGATTGAGTGGAACTTTCCTGCTGCCCAACAGTTTACCACAGAACCCTTCTTTTTGGGAAGGATCCTCTGTATTTCACCAGCACCTCTCTGCCGGAAACAGGAAAAACCCTTGAACCCTGTCGGATAAATACCATACACTGTCAGAAGGCAGGCAAGAGGCTGCAGACCGCTGTTTTTTCCTGTAAACTTTGACAGTGCCTGTAGACAAAGAAAAAAACAACATCAATACCATACAGTTATCATATATAAAATCAACTAAGAAGCATAGCCAAAGACATTATGCGTCTTCTCTCAACCCTTTTCCTTCTCTTCTCACTGTTTTTCACTCTGCTGTTTTTTAACAGACTGACCATCTGCGAGAAAATTATCATCTCACAGCTGCAGAAGATTGGTGCCGCAGACATCCAGGTCACCGTGGCGGACATTTCCCCGTCCAGACTTGTCATCTCTGCCCTGAGTTGTGATATGAACGGCAAATTCTCCCTTGCAGAATCCTCTTTACACGATCTGCAGCTGACTTTCAGCCCGGCGAAACTTGCGGCAGGAAAAGTCACAACACTTCGTATTGACAGCCTGCAGATAGAACTTGCAGCATCCGTCGACAAGGGGAATAAAGCTGTCGATCCGGCAGCCCTTGCCCGAATACAGCTCCCCTCTTTTCTGCCGCAGCAGCTCAGCATCAGCAAGCTTATACTGTCTGGTGCATGTCCACCGGCAATTGCAGGACGGGTCCTGCAGGTGGAGGCACAGCTCCTGCCCCTGCAGCAAAAAGCAGACATTTTCCTTGTGCACGAAAAGATCAAACTGAGCGCAACAAGAGACACCGTCGATGATTTCCGGCAGCGATTTGAACTGCAGGGCAGTCTGCAAAACAAGGAGTTTTTCAATCTATCCCTGCAGCAGGACATTGATAAAACGACAGGAACACTGAGCGCCTCCCTGACACCTGCGGTGGCTGCCATCTCCCGTATTCTGCCATCCTCCCTGCCGGATCTTGCAGGACACACTGAGATCACCTTCAGCATCCCTGCAGCTCCCCTGCAGCCCGAAAATGCCAGGATGGCTTTCCAAATGACCGATACTGCCATTTCAAACTGGCATATCAGATCACTCTCCGGCGAACTGTCTGTGGAGCGGGCCGAAAAAGCGAATATTATCCTTGGCAATGGCTCGTTTCTTGTTGCTGAAGGTATCAAAAGAGCTGATCTTTTTATGGACAAGATTAGCCTGACACCACTTGTGGAGATACAACTTGCAGACAACACACAAACCGTTCGTGTGTCAGAGGGGTTCCGGGCAGAACTCTTAAATCTGCAGACGGCAGAAACAGTCTTTCCGGCAATACGCATATCCCCTGTTGACTCCGTCTCACTGCAAAGGCGAACTGACGGGAAAATATACCTGAACGATCCTGCCACAAGCATTCAACTGGGTGTGGACCCTGTGCAACATAATGATTTTACGGTCACTCTTTC
Source organism: Desulfocapsa sp. (assembly GCA_024763035.1). Classification (GTDB taxonomy): domain Bacteria; phylum Desulfobacterota; class Desulfobulbia; order Desulfobulbales; family Desulfocapsaceae; genus Desulfocapsa. Next base: position 19,814 of record JANTGG010000028.1, read on the forward strand.
CCCGGCGACGCTGACCCTCACAAACAGTAAGACAGATCCCCTCCCCGAGAAACTCCAGGCTGTCCTGCAGATCCCAAAAGCCGATATCCTCCGGCACGGCAGTCAGTTCTCCCTCGTCGACATACTCTTTGACCTCACCAAAGAGAACAGGGAAATTTTCCTGAAAAGTGCTTTTTCTCCTGCAGACAATCCGGGCAGACTGCACATATCACTCCATCATAGTTTTGCGGACAGGAACGGAAATATACATATTACAACTGCCCCATCCCTTGCCATCGATACTGAACAGGAAAATATCCAACAGCTCTTCTCCCCCTTCAACCTGCCGTTTACCCTCAGCAACGGAACACTGCAGACTGAACTAAACGGCAGGTGGCAGGCGGACAAGCTCCTTTTTCTAAAAAGCAAGTCAGTGATAGCCGACCTTGAAGGGACATATAACAATCTGCTCTTCCGGGGTGTGAGCCTGCGGCAAAATCTGCAGCTGTTCCCGGAACTGAAGAGTATTGGCTGCGACCAATTCTTCATGGAAGAACTCAACGCAGGTATCGTCTTCACCAACACCAGCATAAACAGCCGCATTTCCCCTTCTCTTGATCCGCCGCTGCCGCTGCTAACCATCGACTCCATCGAGACACAGCTTTTCGGCGGAACACTCTCAGCCGCTGACATTCCCGTCAAGCTCTCTCAACCGGACATAAGCGCTGAGATTCTATTTGACGGAATCGATACAGAGAAATCAGAGCTTCTCAAAAAGGTTGCCGGACTTCGGGTAAGCGGCATTCTTGATGGTGCTGTCACAATGGACATTCACAACAAACAGTTTTCCATCTCCAAGGGAAAAATGGTCAGCCGCCCGTCCGGCGGTTTGATCAGCTATATCCCGCCCGGTGGTCCCGGCTCCCTCCCGCAGATTCCAGAAGTTGCCATGCTGGCACTACAGGAATTTCACTACAACAGCCTGGTGGCTGTCCCCCGCTATGAATCCAACGGGAATCTCATTATCAACATACAGACAAAAGGAAAAAGCCCGAAACTGGACAGTAAACGTCCTGTGCATCTGAATCTGAATGTTGAGCAGAATCTTCTTTCTCTTCTTAAAAGTCTCCGCTATACTGGAACTCTGACAGATGACCTTGAAAAGCATCTACAGAATCAGTCAAAAGGCGGCAAATAATGCCTCCGTCAGCTGCGGCAGTTTTTTTCACACAGCCCGCAGCATGTCAACCACCCAAACACCTATGGGGTACTGCATGGCAAGACAACTATTTCTATTACTGCTGCTGACTGCACTTATCACAGGATGCTCACCCACAGTAAAGGTGGCAGCACCGGACAAACCCATCACCATTAACCTCAACGTCAAGATCGAGCACCACATAAAGGTGAAGATAGATAAAGAACTGGATGATGTGCTCAATGAAGACAGCGGTCTGTTTTAATACCTCACTGCAGAAAAGCTGTCATAAAATAGTATGAATTTAAGAGGCTTCGTTAAGGAGAAATGATGAAATGTAAAACAGTGTTCACAGCAATACTTTTCAGCCTGGCTCTTATCTGCCAGACTGCCTACGGACTTGACCTGCAATCCGCAAAAGCCCAGGGGATAGTGGGCGAAACAGCTTCCGGCTATCTGGCTGTGGTGACTGCATCCAATCCTGCTGCCCAGAATCTTGTCCATTCCATCAACAGCAAACGCAAACAGGTCTACCAGAATATTGCAAAAAAGAACAACACCCCCCTGGCAAATGTGGAACATCTTGCCGGGCAAAAAGCAATAGCCAAAACACCGGCTGGTCAGTTTATTAATACCGGTGGTGGCTGGCAAAAAAAATAGTCGCTCTACCGTCTGCACAGTCTGAGGCATGAAAGTGCCGGTTAAACGCCGGAGACAGACTTTCATGCCTTTTCTGTCTGGTCAGCCACAGGCGACCTTTCCTCTCCGCATGTCACCTTCTTCAGCCTGTATCTCCAAAAAAAAAGAAAAAATTTAGGATATCGTTCACCACCCCAACGTACCGTGTTTTTTTCACGCTCTGGTCAACTGTCACAAATTACAAAAGAGTAACCCCCCACCATTCTGCAGTTTAACGCAATACTGTATCATTTCTCCACCTGGAAGCCAATCACCTGCCTCGCATATCGAAAACAATTTAACACTTTCTCCGCATCAAAAACACAAATTCACCCCATAACCTGTTAGGAATCAAACTCTTTATCGTTGACACTTTTCCATGACACTGATATTCTATACAGCCTTGAATGGTGCGTTTGTCAGACTTTTTTTATTGTCCGGCTTCCTGCTGTCCGACTTCCCGCTGTCGAATACTCCTTCGGCTTCCTGCTGCTCGGCTTCCTGCTGCCAGGCTTTTACAGCTGTTGTAAGCAACATGAGTAAAATCACAATAGAGTTCCCACAGTTTTCATGTTAACCATTTCATCAATATGTTACTTTTTTATAACCGTTATATGTAGAACGATTTTTCATGCTGCAGCCTGTATCAGTGCAGCACAGGATGTGCGTCATACACGTATTTTACGGAATATTACCTGATCAGAAGCCAGAAAATCTGCCCAATGTACGTTTCTTCTCTTCCAGGCGGAGGGTGAATGTGTCTTTAGGCAGTTGTCTGCGGCGATGTCTGCACAATATGCAGGTGAACAGTAATTTTTATATGAAGATAAAACTATGAAAACCACAAAAACTGACTTCTTTATCTGTTCTTTCACCGGTTCCACTGGACTTGACCTTCTCCTTGCAAACCCCGTCCCGACAGGCACAGTCCTCTTCGATCCGGGGAATGCAGGTGATCCTGCAATGATCCGCGGCATGCTGCATAGAGTTGGGCAATCTCTCTGGGGGAAGGTCGGCATCCGCATGTTCTGCAAGTCTGCCGAATCCATCACATCACTTTTCGCAGACTCCCGAAACTTCTCTCCCGACATTCTTGTTCTGGCAGCTCCGGGACAGGATCCGGCACAACTCCTGGCAGCAGCAAAGCCCTTCTGCGAATCAGTTTTTCTGGAGGTATACTCCGCAGAAGATGCCGAGAAGGCTGAAAAGGTCGGGTTTAACGGTATTCTTATCCGCGGTAATGAAAACGGTGGACTCTGCAGTGTGGAAAGCAACTACAGTCTGCAGCGAAAAATTCGCAGCACATGCAGCCTGCCCCGTTGGGTCATTGGCGGCATCGGTACAGAAAGTGGCGCAGCAGCCATCCTTGCAGGGGCAGAGAAAGTCATTCTCTCCGATTCTCTGTTAACACTCTTGAGCGGCGGCAACCTGCTCCCCGGTGAACATACACTGCTGAACACTTCCCCCCGCTCAAAGGCATATGGACTTCCCGATTCTGTGCAGTACAGAACCCATGAACGGACAGGAGCAGAGCTTTCTCTGCAATGCGACGAAATCATGCTCAGGGAATCGGCGCAGGAGAAACAAAAAGAAGAGTGGTACACTATTCTCTCTTCTCTTCACGCCCGTCAATATACCGGGATCCCTCCCCTCGGAGAAGAAGCACTCTGGGCAAATCAGTATAAAAACCGGAATATTGCCCTTGCCACCCTGCTTGAAGAATTTAACAAAACAGCAGCAGCGACCATTCATTCACTCAGCAGCAGCTATCCTCTGCGCTCCGGTAATACGTTAGCTGAGGTAACAGGAACAAAGCTGCCCATCTTTCAGGGCCCCATGGCCCATGTCAGTGACAAGTCTGAATTTCTCCTGGCAGTGGCAGAAAACGGAGCACTCCCCTTCGCCGCCCTTGCGGTACTCAAAGGCAAACGGCTGGAAACGCTTCTGCACGACACCAGCGAGCTCCTTGCCGAAAAACCGTGGGGTGCAGGCATTATCGGCTTCGCTCCCACTGAGATCCTGAATGAACAGCTGGCATTACTGGATAAATATCCGCCATCTGCCGTTATTATAGCTGGCGGCAGACCCGGACAATACGCACATTTTGCCAAGCGAAATATCCCCGCCTATCTGCACGTCCCCTCTCCCGGACTCATCAGAGATTACTATCAGGCAGGAGTACGCCATTTTATCTTTGAAGGAAGGGGAAGCGGCGGGCATATCGGTCCCATTCACAGCCTTTCCCTGTGGCAGGCAGCCGTCCATGAACTGACAGCCCTTGGTCGGGAAAGTGATTCCGGGCTGGACGATGTACATATTATCCTTGCAGGAGGTATTTCAGACAGCCTGTCTGCGCAGATGGCAGCATCCTTTGCTCCGCCCCTTGAAAAACTGGGTGCACGTTTTGGCATCATCATGGGAACGGCGTATCTTTCCTGTGACGAGGCAGTGGCAACCGGTGCGATTGTTCCGGAATTTAAAGAGATGACGATCTCCTGCTCAAAAACCGTGGTCCTTGAGAGTGGAGACGGTCACGCCATCCGTTGTGCCGCCACCAAATATGCCAATCAGTTTTTTCAGACCAAAAGCCGCCTTGCAGCTGAAGGTATGGAAGCTGCCATGGTCAGGCAACAGCTTGACAGGGATAATATCGGCAGACTGCGCATCGCAAGCAGAGGCATAAGCAGGGGCGAAAAGCAGTTTATCAGTCTGCAAAGCCGTGAGCAACAGACCCAGGGCTGTTATATGATGGGAGAAACCGCAGGACTTATCGAGTCCGCAACCAACATGAAAGAGCTGCACAAGGAGGTGAGTTCTGCACCCCTTGCAGAGTCTGCACAAGCCATCGCCGGTGAAGCAGTATCCTCCACCCGCCCCGATCCCTATCCGCAAACTGATATTGCCGTAATAGGTATGTCCTGCCTGCTGCCCGGAGCCCAGAATCTCGACACACTCTGGCACAACATTCTCGCTGAGATGAATCTTATCAGCAGCGTCCCGGGAGAACGCTGGAACAGTGACGTGAATTTTGATCCGGATCCCGCAGCAGCAGACAAAATATACTCTCAAAAGGGCGGTTTCCTCGATGATGTCCTCATCGATTCCGGAAAGTACGGGATCCCGCCTGCCACAGTGCCAAGCATCGAACCCGCCCAGCTCCTTGCCCTCGAAGCCGTCAATCGCGCAATCGAAGATGCCGGTTTTAAAGATGATGATTTCGACCGTGAGCATACCTCTGTCTTCTTTGGGACATCAGGTGGCGGCGGAGATCTTGCCCTTGGCTACAGTGTGCGTTCCGGATTAAATGAATATCTGAGCAGATCACCGCAGATCCCTGATGACACACGGGAAAAGATAAGCGATGCACTGGCGGAGGTGCTGCCGGAATGGACTGAAAACTCATTTCCGGGGATCTTGAGCAATGTTGTTGCCGGTCGTGTCAGTAACCGCTTTGACCTCAAAGGTCTGAACTTTACCGTTGATGCTGCCTGTGCCTCATCTCTTGCAGCGGTAAGAGTTGCATGCCAGGAACTGGTATACGGAGACACAAATATTGCAGTGGTCGGCGGCGTGGACACCACCCAGCATCCGTTCGGCTACACCTGCTTCAGCAAAACACGGGCTCTCAGTCCCAAAGGGGAATCGCGCCCCTTCCATGAGCACTCTGATGGTATCGTCCTGGGTGAAGGTGTGGGAGTGGTTCTCCTGAAACGTCTTAATGATGCCGTCCAGGATAATGACCGGGTATATGCAGTTATCAAGGGAGTGGGAGGAGCAAGTGACGGGAAGGGACGGAGCATGACGGCTCCCTCTCCTGAAGGGCAGATTCTTGCCGTTGAGCGGGCGTACAAAATTGCTGGCTATTCCCCGTCCAGCATCTCCCTTATTGAAGCACACGGTACAGGAACCGCCCTTGGCGACCGCACAGAGCTTTCCTCCATGCGTGATGTTCTCAGCAAGCATAATGCACCGGCAGGACAATGTGCAGTGGGTTCCATTAAATCCGCCATCGGACACACAAAAGCAGCCGCCGGGGTCTCGGGTCTTATCAAGGCCTGCCTTGCCCTGCATCATAAAATACTCCCTGCCACCCTGAACGTTGAGGAGGTGAGCAGCGAGATCAAAGCCGACGACTCTCCGCTCTATGTGAACAGCGTCAACAGACCATGGATCAGAAAAAACACCCCGCGACGAGCCGGGGTAAACTCCTTTGGTTTCGGCGGCACAAATTTTCACGTGGCACTGGAAGAGAGCCCGCTCACGGATTCATCAGTGCAGCAGATTTCTTCTTCATTCTGGCGGGGAGAGCTCTTCTGTCTGCAGGGAAACGATGAGACACAGCTTATTAAGGCCATCGATTCCCTGAGTGCATCAGCCGCCGCAGACACCCATTCCCTCACCCGTCTCAGTCTGCAGCATTACGAGATGGGACAGAAACTGCAGTATTCTCCAGAAGGGCTGCGTCTTTCCGTGCTTGCCAAAGATCTCCCCGAACTGCAGAATCTCCTGCAACTGGTAAAGACCCAACTGCAGGGAGATACAGATGTTCTCCTGCCACCTGCTGTCCAGCTGCACAGATGCAAAGAGGTAGCAGACAGCAGTTCCCTCGCCTTCCTCTTTTCGGGACAGGGCTCGCAAAAACGCAATATGGGCAGTGAGCTCGCCATGTTTTTCCCCACCTATCGGGAAACCCTGGACAGTTGTGCAGAAATTCTCGCGGAAGTGGGCGGCAGCAATATTTTCTCCGAGCTGTTTCCCCGTCCGGGCAGGAAGGAGGAAGCACTCATTGACACCACAGTTGTCCAGCCCGGTCTTGCTGTAACCGAGATGGCAATGCTTCGTCTCCTGTCTGACTTTGGTATCCAGGCAGGTTCCTGTGCCGGTCACAGCTTCGGAGAACTTGCCTCCTTGTGGGCAGCCGGTGCGATGGACGACAAAACCTTTCTCGAACTCTCCACCATTCGGGGTAAACTCATGGGAGCCGAAGGAAACGGCGACAGCGGCATGACAGCAGTTCGCCTTGCCGCAGACGACCTTGCTCCCCTTATGGAAGGAATCGACGAACTCTACCTGGCAAACAGCAACAGCCCCCGGCAGACAGTGCTGGCCGGCAGCGCATCCGCCCTTTCAGCCTTTGAAGAACGCTGCACACAGCAGGAAATACGCTGTACACGGCTGGCGGTATCCCACGGATTCCATTCACCTTTTATGGCAGAAGCTGCTGACAGATGGAAATCAGTCCTTGCCGATCAGCACTTCACAAGTCCCCGTCTTCCTGTCTTCAGTAATCTCAGCGCTGCCCCCTACCCGTCTGAGTCCCATGAAATCGCAGATATTTTAGGAAAACATCTGCAAAGTCCCGTCCGCTTTACCGATCAGATCCGGAATATGCAGGAAAGCGGCACACGCACCTTTGTGGAGATCGGTCCTGGAAGAGTGCTCTGCGGACTGAGTCATGCCATCACAGACAACCCGTCCGAACGAAACATCGCCCTCGCAGGTTCAGGAAGCGGCACAATTACTGATTTCATCTCCGCCATGGGCAGGCTGTGGGCCCTTGGTTTTCCGGTGGATATTTCACCGCTCTTTCGGGTGAGACACATCGCCATACCGCCGGAGATTCCTCAAAATGGTGCAACCCTTTTTAAGGTTAACGGCGGTCGTTCTCTCTCCACCGCTGCCCCTGAGAAGAAGCCTTCCGACAAGCCCCTTCTTCATTTTGGCGACCGGAATCCTGCAGACAGCCCCCTTTTGCAAAATGCCATACCGTCTGCTCCTCCCGCCATGGACAGCAGCCGCCTGCAGATGATCTCAAGCTTCCAGGACACCATGTCGGCTTTTCTTGATCAGCAGGAAAATGCCCAGCAGGAACGAAAACAGATGATGCAGCAGATGTGGGGAATGCAGGAATCCCTCTTCAGTATGCTCACAGGCGGACAGATGCAACAACCCGCCATACAGCCGGTTATGGCTGCAGCCCCTGCAGCTGCTATTGCACCAGTCCAGTCACAGGAAAAGCCAAAAGAAGTTCCTTCAGCTCCCGTCCAGACACCGGAGCCCACCACACAAATTCAATCAATCAGCACAACTGCACCGGAGGAAGATGTCCCTTCAATGCTCCTCACGGTTATCAGTGACCGAACCGGCTATCCGGCAGATATGCTCAGCAGTGATCAGCATCTCGAGTCTGACCTGGGCATCGACTCCATAAAACGGGTGGAAATACTCACCGCCTTAAAAGACTGCCACCCCGCCCTTGCTGATATCGCTAACGAACGTTACTTTGAAGAGGCGGCACAGCTCCGGACCATCGGTGAGATTCAAAACTGGATCGCTGAGACATTCAGTATTGAATCCTCAACTGTTGTGCCGGTTCAAAGCGAACACACGGAGACAGATGAACAGACAGATGTCTCCTCCATGCTCCTCACGGTCATCAGTGACCGAACCGGCTATCCGGCAGATATGCTCA
>JANTGG010000029.1 GCA_024763035.1 Desulfocapsa sp.
AAAAGCAAACCAGTAAAAACACAAACGGAAGGGAGAGAAAATGAAAAAAATAGAAGCAATCATCAAGCCTTTCAAGCTTGATGACCTCAAAGAAGGATTGGGTGAACTGGGAATCACCGGGATGACTGTCAGCGAGGTCAAGGGATTCGGACGCCAGAAAGGACACACCGAAATCTACAGGGGTGCTGAATACATGGTGGATTTTATCCCAAAGGTGAAAGTGGAGACTGTGGTCAGCAGCGACATGGTTGACACTGTCATCGAGAAAATCATCTCCTCGGTTCAGACCGGTTCCATCGGTGACGGGAAAATTTTCGTTATTCCCATCGAGAAGATATGCAGGATACGAACCGGCGAAACCGATGAGGAGGCGATTTGAGGTTTGCGGTATGCGGTATGCGGTATGCGGTTAAAAAAAACATTGTGCGAGTTTTTAATATTTTACAGAGGAGAAATTTGAGATGAAGACGTTTATATGGGCAATTGTCCTGCTTCTTACCCTGCCTGTCATTGCTTTTGGCGGCGAAGAAGCAGTTACAGCAACAATCACTACAAACAAAGAGGCCATTGACCTCCTCCAGACCAACCTGAACTTTGTCTGGACCCTTATAGCCGCCGCCCTGGTTTTTTTCATGCAGGCGGGATTTGCCATGGTGGAATCCGGTTTTACCCGAGCAAAAAGTGCCGTCAATATCATGATGAAGAACCTGATGGACTTCTCCATGGGTTCAATAGCCTTCTGGGCAATCGGATTCGGCATTATGTTCGGCACAACCAGCACCGGCTGGTTTGGAACCGATGGATTCTTCCTCTCCGGCTGGACAGGAACCGAGACCGGTGACCCCTGGATTCTCGCCTTCTGGATGTTCCAGTGTGTTTTTGCTGCAACGGCTGCGACCATCGTCTCAGGTGCCGTTGCAGAACGGACAAAATTCACCGGCTACCTGATCTATTCCATTGTTCTCTGTGCCGTTATTTACCCGATCTTCGGTTCATGGGCATGGGGATCACTCCTGAACGGCGGCGGATGGCTGGAAGGAATGGGATTTATCGACTTTGCAGGCTCAACGGTGGTGCATTCAGTGGGCGGTTGGGCAGCCCTTGCCGGTGCCATTGTCCTCGGACCACGTCTTGGTAAATACGGGAAAAACGGTGAAGTCCGGGCCATTCCCGGTCACAATATCCCCATGGCGGCAATTGGTGTCTTTATTCTCTGGCTGGGATGGTTTGGTTTCAACCCCGGCTCTACCACCACCGGCGACAGTTCAATCGCCATGATCTTTGTCACCACCAATCTATCAGCGGCCGCCGGTTCCATCTGTGCCATGCTTACCTCATGGCTCATGTTTAAAAAGCCGGATATCGGTATGAGCTTAAACGGTGCTCTTGCAGGTCTGGTCGGGATCACGGCAGGATGTGCAAATGTTTCCCCGACCAGCTCCGTCATAATCGGAGCAATCGCAGGAGTCCTTGTTGTCTTCTCTGTTGTCACCATAGACAAAATGCACATTGACGATCCCGTAGGTGCAGTTTCCGTTCACGGTGTCTGCGGTGCCTGGGGAACACTTGCTGCCGGACTCTTTAATATGGGCGGCACCACCAGCAAGATCATGATCACCCAGCTTATCGGCATCGGAAGCTGCTTTATCTGGGCCTTTGGGACCGCCTTTATCCTCTTTAAGGTCATCGACATAACCATCGGTCTGCGCATTACCAAGGACGAAGAGCTACAGGGTGTTGATATCACCGAGCATGGTGCTCACGCATACAACGACTTCCAGACTCTGAACTAAACACCCCTGATACACACAAGATATGGAACTTTATTTCATTACAGCCTTTCCAGAATAAGGCACTAAGCTCCTCCTCGACCACCCCTGCTTCTCCCTGAATTTTCTGCAGGGGTGGTCGTTTTTCCTCCCCCCTTATCCCTCTTCCAGCAGCATTTCCCGAAGTCCGGTCGAACGTTCTATCCTGCCGGCAACAGCAGCAGCAAAAACAGTGCGATCAGACGCCAGTATCACCCGCTTCACTGCACGGGTCACAGCAGTATACAACAGCTCACGACTGATTAACTCTGAAGGTTCCTCCGGAAGAAGCACCAGCACCTCCCCAATCTCGGTCCCCTGGCTCTTGTGAATAGTCAGGGCATACACGGTCTCACAACTGCCCAGACGACTCGGCAATATGGCAGACAAGCCCCCGTCCGGGCGTTCAAACCAGACCTTGACCAGCTCCGGCTGCTGAAGATCGGGCAGACAAATCCCCACGTCACCGTTAAAGATACTCAATGCGTAGCTGTTTCTGGTTGCCATCACCGGACGCCCCACATACCAGAGTGAGTTTGTGCAATCATACCCTTCTGCCGTCAGCAATTTCTCAATCTCGCTGTTTACGCCACTCACCCCGGCTCGTCCCCTGCGAAGCCCGCAGAGGATTTGAAAAGAACGTAAAATAACAAACAGTTCCCTGTACTCCTCTTCCGTTCGGGCGGTCCGAACCGCTTCCATAAAGCGAAGATACTTCTCGGCACCATATTGGGCGACATCTTTATTCATCCGTATTACATTTGCGGGCTCCTTACCTTCCAGCACCTTCCAGGCCATGTCACTATCCCCGGAGTTAATCGCCTCTGCAAAATGCTTAATCCCCGAATCAAAACGGTAACTCTTTTTCAGCTCCACAGCATTTGCAGGAAGTGCTGCCATCAGATCAGCAAGCACCGCTCCGGACTCCACAGATGCCAGCTGATTTTTATCGCCAAGCAGTATCAATCGACATTGGGGAGGCAAAGCATCCACAAGCTTTGCCATAAGAGCAAGATCCACCATGGACGCCTCATCAAGCACAACCACATCATAGGGAAGCGGATTCTCTCGATTATGACGAAAAGAAGGAGAAAAACGTTTCGCCCCAAGCAGACGGTGGATGGTACTCGCCCCGCCTGGAACAGCATCCTGCAAATCACCGGGCAGGGACAAACCGGCGGCACTACTGCTTATGGATTCCTGCAGACGCATGGCTGCCTTGCCGGTGGGTGCGGCAAGGGCAATGCGCAGATCCGTACCAATCGAAGCAAGAAGCAGCAGCAACACCTTCACCACGGTGAAGGTCTTACCCGTTCCCGGACCGCCGGAAATAATCAGAAACCTGTTGGCAAGTGCCCGCACCGCCGCCTCCCGCTGCCAGTCGGTCTCCCCCGCAGCCGTTTCCCCAAAAAGCCTGTCAAGCAGGTCGGAATCAGCCGTACACCTGCTCAGCTGCTGCGAAAGTTTTTTGATCGATTTCGCCAATTGGTATTCGTGGGCAAATGTACGCTGCAGATAGAGGTGTCTGTTCCAGATACGAAGCGGATATTCCTCCGTACCGGTCAATCCGGACTTCTCAAGCAGGCGCTGTTCAGCATCCGAAACGGGCAGGCAGCTGTTCCCACTGCCCATACTGACAGAAAGATTCTGGATAATCTCCTGAAAAGCTGCCCGCTCGCTGCCGGACAATGACGCCCGGCCGGCCAGGAATTTGGCAAACTGACTGTCGATGAGCCGAACATCTTTCTTTTCCATCAGCTTCCCCCCATACGTCTGTGCAGTTCATCAAGAATAAGTGGGTCAGGACGATCAGTAAAGACTCCGTTTCCGGGAAGATCGGGATGCATCCCCCTGGCAAAGAGGTAAAAGACTCCGCCGAAATCCTGATCATACTGATATCCCGGCAAGGTATTTTGCAGGTAACGATGCAGTATCAGCGCATATATCCAGTACTGCAGCCCATAATTATGATCCCGCATGGCAGGGCAAAGTTTTTCCTCTGCGTAATCGGAAAACCTGTCTCCAAGGTAATTAGTCTTATAATCCACCACATAATACTTTCCCTTTCGACGAAAGATAAGATCTACAAACCCGGTGAGATACCCTTTCAGCTCACGTTCTGCAACGGGCTGTACCGTGTCGACTGAAGCCAGAAGTCTGTTGAGCCGCTCCGTTGTCCCCGATCGCAGCCGAAAATAAAAGGGCATCTCCTTTAAAACGTTTTTCTCCTCAAGATCCGCAAGAACAAACAAATCCCCGTCCCCGGTCTGCAGAGACGTCCGGCATACAGCTGCCAGCAGATCCATTATTTTTTCCGGCTCGGCAACGACCCCGAAGCGGCGGCAATAGCCGGCAATTTCCTGTTCATACCCTTCCCTTTCTGCAAGTTGTTGAAAGGAGATATCCTCAAGCAGTCCGTGCACCACATTACCAAAGGATGCACCGAAGGGTAAGACAGGCACAGCTGGTGAATGATCCCCCCCATCGTCGTCACCATTCTCAATGGATCGTACATGCCCCTGTCCGGCAAGGGCAGAATAACTGCTCAGCAGCCATTCTCCCGGCAGAACGCCGCGGGTAGAATCACGGCAACTCAACAGCTCTTCAGCCGCAGCAGATTGGAGACGGCAGGACTCCACTACAGATACTGCGTCCACTCTTCTCAGCTCCGCTGTCTCATCATCGCAGAGCTTTCTGATCTCTTCCATCTGCTCGACAATGGTCTCCTGCCCATCAAGGGACAACACCCAGGAAAATGCAGAATCCTTCGAAGCAGCAACGAGACTATGCCTCTTCACATCCGCCCAGAACCCGTAGCAGCGGTACGATGCACGGGTAAGAGCCACATAGAGCAATCGCACATCCTCTGCAAGCTCCTCACGAAGTGCAAGCGCCTTCCTCCTTGCAAACTCAGGTGAACCAAGGTCTGTGATCTTCCCCTCAGCACCGTCGTGACAGCTAAGACACAATTTTTCCGCGTTCAACCTCCCCGACCGGTACCAGAGAAACGGACAAAAAACAATGGGATACTCCAAGCCCTTCACGCCATGCATGGTGACGATCTGCACAGCCTCCCTGTCACTTTCCAGGCGCAGCTCTGCACTCTCCCCGCTTTTCTCCTCTTCACGCATGGAGACAATATACTGAAGAGTCTGCGATATCCCCAGCTGCCCACTGTCCTCCGCTTCCTGTATCAATTCCAGAAGATGAGAGATATTGCTTATCTGCCGTTCTGCAAGATTTTTCCCGGCAAGTGTCTCAAAAACCCGTTCTGCAGCAAGCAGACGATCCATCATCACAAAAAAACCCTTCTCCTGCCAGATCCTGTGATAGCCGGAAAAGCGCTCCACCCAGCTGTCCATCACTTTTTCATCACGGATACACTCATAAAAAGCAGCCCCATCCATACCGAACCAGCTGCAGCTGAGTGCTGTCCGTAAGGCAGTCATATCAGCAGGATCCGACACAGCCCGGATGACCAGCAGCAGCTCCCGGCACTCATTGCCAGTAAACACCGATATCCGGCTGGAAATAATTGCCGGCACTCCGGCTGCGGCAAGTACCTCCTGAAACGATGCCGCCTGCTTATTGCTACGGACAAGAATGGCAATATCGCCCGCCGTTACCTGCTGTTTCTGACCCGTATCGGTCATCAGCAACGCCCCGGACCGGAGCAGTACTGCAATCTCATCACGAACATAGTCCTCAATACGTTCCCGGCACTTTCCCGAGGTCCAGGCCGTCACCCCGTCTTCCCCCGGAGATTCAAGACAGCAATAAACCATCCCCGGCTGCACGGTATCATCCAGTAGAAACTGCATCTCAGCATCAGAACGGGCCGCCGAAACCTGGTGATAGGGAAGTTCCGGAAAGACAAAAGAATCACTCTTTTCCATAAACAGTGCATTAACAGCCGTCACCAGAAGGGGACTGGAACGAAAATTCTTTGCCAGCCCCAGAAGCTGAACGGCGGATTTTTTCGCCTCAAAATAGGCAAATATATCTGCTCCCCGAAACTTATAGATGGCCTGTTTGGGATCACCGATAAGATAGAGATAATGACTGCCGCCGCCAAACAGTGCAGAAAAAATCTGATACTGCGAGACATCCGTGTCCTGAAACTCGTCTATCAACGCTGCCTGAAATCGTTTACCCAGAAGTTTCTGCAGGCTGTGTCCCTCATTTCCTGCAAGGGCTTGTGCCAGCAGCACCACAAGATCATCAAAAGAGAAGCGTCCCTCTTTCCCCAAACGCTCACGAACTCCCGTCTGCAACTCAAGAGCCAGGTGCATACGCAATGACAGCACAGCCTGCCGGCACGCTGCCAGAAACGGCTCTATAGATTCTCCTGCAAAAACCCAATCTGCAAGATAGGCATGTTTCTTCTCCATGCCACGCAGCTTATTGCCGTGTAATTCATCAAGGACTCCCTCAGCGGACAGCCAGTGCAGATCTGCAGGAATCCGCTGCAGCTCACCGGCAAAAAAAAGCCCGCACTCCTGCCACCAGGCAGCAAACCCGTCTTTCAGTTTCTTTTTAAAAAATCCTCCTTCCACACCTTCTCTAAACTTGCGCTCAAGATCAGCAGCATGCTTCCGCCACCATCCGGCAAGCACATGGAATGCGTCTTCCACCACCGCCAGCGCATCTCCTGGAAGAATCCTCTCTTCCGGTGCCAAAACGTCCTGGACGCCCACACTGCTGACACTTGCAAACAATTTATCGGGTGTCGGGAAGGCGTCCAGGAACAGGGAGCAGTGCAAAGGAGAAAGTGCATAGAGCTGCCGCCGCCAGTAATCCTGCACCAACCCATCACGTATCTGAGCAGTGTCTGCGGTGATTTCCACATCAAAGAGCTGACCAGATTCCAGGGCCTGCTCCTGCAGCATGCGCTGACAAAAACCGTGGATGGTAAAGACTGCCGCCCGGTCCATATCAAGGAGTGCAAGCTCCAGATGCTGCAGGGCTGAATCCTTATCCCGAATATGGTTCAGACATCTGGCAAGGGTTTCATCGTTCCCCGTTTTGTCCCGCAGGAAATCCCGACCTTCAAGCAGACGCTTGCGAATCCGTGTCCGCAACTCCTCGGTGGCAGCCCGTGTGTAGCTGACAACCAGTATTTTTTCCACAGGGATACCAAGCTCCGCCACAAAACGAAGAACAAGCATGGCGATGGAAAAGGTCTTGCCCGTACCTGCACTTGCCTCCACAACGTTTACCCCGCGCTGCAGAGGATGAACAGCTGCATCAAATTCTTCAATACTATGCGTCATCAGCCGTCCTCCAGATGGGCAGCAGAAAGTCTTCACAAAACGCCACAAACTCTTCAGCGAAAAGGGTCTCGACGGACTGCCCCCCGTAGAGCAGCTCCCATTCAGCTTCCCTGCTGTTGCCAAGAGATTGCTCAAAGCTGGAAATGGCCCTCTCCAGGGGGTCGCTACGCCCCCGTCCCTCATTTCTCAAAACCTGTTCCACGTAAGCCCTCGCCGGTTCAAGAAGGAGGGGGGACGGCCTTTGCTGCCCCTCTACAAAATAGCCCAACAGGCGTCGCAGATCGTCCTCTCCGCCACAGCCTGCCGGAAACAGCAGTTCCCTGTCTTTTGCCAGAAACATGGTATCCACCGGTTTTTCAAGAGAGACAGCCGCCAGACAGTGCTGGATCCAGGCAAAGAGATAATCCTTTGCCTTCATATTGGCATAACGAAAGAGAAACAGACCGTTTGTATAGATTCCTCCAAGGCTCCCCTGCAAACGGATCGAATCGATTTCCACATCCACCAGCACAGGAGACTGACGCCCTTCCGCCTCCTGTGCCAGAAGCCCTGCTATAAAGGGGTCGAGCTCCTGCTCTTTTTCAGTAAAGCGGATTTTTCCGGGACTTCCCAAAGGCCACTGCCCCGCTGTCTGCAGCAGCTGCCGCATATCGCCCCCGCCCTCCTGCCGTACTGCTGCGGAAATAAGTTCCTTCTCCACCTGATAGTTCTGCAGGGAGTCGAGGACAAACGGTTCACTTTCATCAAGATCTGCCTGGCTGCCGTCGAAACGAACGCCCAGAACATTCTGCACAAAATATTTCTGGGGATGGCGAAAAAAAGAGCACAGCTCATATACCATTATCCGCTCAGGAACCTGAAGATCAAGAGCCCCGCTCCACCACGAAGCAGAGGGAGCCACAGGTTTCTGCAGGGAATCTGCAACCCTTGCAAAGGAACGGTTGTAACTGAACAGCGGACTGTCTGCAGTGAAATAATGCTTTGAAAAACCGTGCAGAGGGTGCACATCAGTAAGATTTTCCACACCATACTGCCGGACAAGCTCAAGGAGTTCCAGAATCAGCACAGAAGGCGGCAGTTCCTCGTTTGTGCGGATGGACTGCCCCACATAACTGATATAGAGTGATTCTCTCGCAGAAAGAATCGCCTCCAGAAACTGATAGCGATCATCGCTGCGACGTGAACGGTCACCGGGACGGAAATCACTGCCAAGCAGATCAAAGTCCGGATGGATATCATTTTTAGGAAAAACCGTGTCGTTCACTCCAAGGAGACAAACCTTTTTAAATGGAATGGAGCGCATGGGGAGCATGGCACAGAATGTGAGCTGCCCGCGGAGGAAACCGGAACTGGACTTTGTTTCACTCACCGCATTATTCATACGGGAACAGATCACTTCAAAACTTAAGGGCTCAGAATGAAACTGGCCAAATTCACTGCCCATATCCTCCAGCAGAGAAAAAAGCTGAACACGTGCATCTTCTGTGTCCTGTACAAGAAGCCTGTCGGCAAAAGTGAGAAAAAGTTCCGCCCATTGCTGCAAGCTCCGGGAATGGCTGAAAGCCTTTTGTGCCTCTTCAAGAATTTCCACAAACAGGGACAGTCCCCCCAGTGGTTCCGCCATACTGCCTTCGATATCGCCAAAGGGAAAGACTCCGTCAACCATCAGTTCGCCATTCACACTGCAGCCCATCAGCAAACGGTCGATCCCGCTCCGCCAGGTCCCCTCCTCCATTTCCGGGAGTCCCGTCTCCTTTCGATATTCCGCGGAAAGCCCCCAGCGGATGCCGGACGAGAGCACCCAGTGCCGAATCATTTCAAGATCATCTTCGACAATATCAAAGTGGGGATACACCTCCTCACGCGCCAGCAGATCAAACACCTCACTCCAGCCAAAACGACCGGAACAGAGTTGCAGAAACTGGAGAAATGCGGCGATGTGGGTATTTTGGGAAGAGGGGGTACGATCGGCAATGGAATGGGGGATATCGTGAAAAACAGCGGGGATAAGATTGGAATACACCTGGATATCCGGAGTCATCACCACAATATCCTTCAGCTGCAGTTCAGCATCAACATCCAGCCAGTGCAGAATGCGGTCTTTCAAAATCATCATCTCCCGGTGGGGAGAATGGGCAGAAGTAATAACGAGAGATTCGTCTTTTACACACCCCCGTTTACCCGCATCTATCTGCCCGTCCAGCAGATCAGACTGCAGTGTCTGTAAAAGAGAGGGAGAATCTGCAGTCAGGGGATCGGAAAACCCTTCAAACTCACGTGTAAATTCAACATGGTCAAGCAACATCTGACGAAACTCCCGCCCCTGCTGTCCAAGGGACTGCAGCAGGGGATGTCCTGGATTCTGCTGAACGGCAGCTGTGACATCTCTCCCTGCAGCGACCTGTTTTCGCAACTCTACCCGGGGTGCTGTTTGATCAAGCCAGTACTGCTGACAGGGAGAAAGCAGATAAAAATGCACATCGCAATGCTTTGACAGGGCGTGCAAAGCGTGAAGAAGAAGGGGCGGCATACTGTGCAGACCAAAAACAGAAAGCCGCCCAGGAAGTGTTTGTGTAATCTCTTTACTCGTATTCAACAGTCCAATCAGGTCACGGAGAAACACACCACGATGCCGGGAATGCCCAACGGCTGCAATCAGCTTCCGCCACAGTTCCATCTGGTAGGGTTCAGTGACGTTCCCGGTTGCAAGCTTTCCCCGTTCCCAGCCATCAACCATGGACAATCGCATAATCTGATACTGATCAAAGACATAGGCAAGCTGCTGGGAAAGCTGGTACCGTTTCAGCCCTTTGGGATCATCTGCCATATAACGGAGAAGCGGCAGGAAACAGCTGCCTTCGATATTTCTGAGTATCTTCTCCAGATGCCAGCACACCCTTTCCCGCTCATACTCGTCAGGTCCCAACTCCACACCAAGCTGCTCTCCGAGCAGTGCAAAAAAGCGGGTGGGCAGCATATACTCATAGTTGCACCAGGAGACAAAAACATCTGCCAGCCGCTGGGAAAGCATACGTTCCATCCCCTGACTCTGGATAAGAAAATATTCCCGGGCAAAGGGATCCCGCCCGGAATCCAACTTTAATACTTCGGCAAGATGGGCAACCAGATTTTCCGTTCGGTTGGAAAGATGAAGATAGAACATGGAGATACTCTTCTGCTTAAAGGGTCACTTGACTCAAAGGATCCGGTATTTTATTGTGGGACAGACAACAGCAAAGCCATTCAACTATACCGTCCTTCTCAAGAGCATGCAAATCCGTAACGCCGAATCAGACGATCTTCCGCAGATTGTCGCCATATATAATCAGGCAGTAACAGAGGGCAACTGCACCGCAGATACAGAACCGGTTTCAGTGGCTGATCGACAGGTTTGGTTTGCAAACCACAATGCAGACAGGTATCCGATTTATGTGATGGCAGCAGGAAAAGAGATCTACGGCTGGTGCAGTCTCAGTGCCCACAGGCCGGGCAGGAAGGCTCTGCAGAATGTCGCAGAAATCAGCTATTATGTGGATGCAAGGTACCGGAAAAAAGGTATCGGTCAAGGCCTGATGGATCATGCCCTGCACAGTGCCGCCACACTGGGGCTGCACAATATTTTTGCCATTCTTCTTGATATCAACACAGTCAGCATACGAATCCTGGAGGAAAACGGCTTCAGCCAATGGGGACACCTGCCCGATATCGCAGAGTTTTCTGATAGAACCTGCGGGCAGTTTATTTACGGTAGAAGGGTTGCCGGATAACGACTGGTATCACCTGCCGACAACGGTTAAGCAGACAATCTGAAAAGACCTGCACATGATTCGATACAAAAGCAGTCGTCAGGTTTAGGGATAAGAGAGAGGGATAAGGGGACGTTCATCACACTGTTGTCTGACGCCTGACTTACACCGGGCAGCAGGTTCTGTCCAGCCACCTGCTCCACTCCTGGGCTGATGAGTTTCAGGGAAACCCTATGTGACCACCTGAATATCAGGCAGATTTTCATACAGTTGTTTTATGTCTGTATATTTTTGCAATCTCTCTGCAATAATTGGCAAAGGGGCATCCCAGATTTCCGGTAAATCTTTTTCTAAGGCATCAACCGGCGTAAATGCCAGGCATTCTTCCGGTGGTGAAAATTGCGCATTTACTCCTTTTTTATTGCCCCTTGCATCTATTCTGTACCATCCAGCTTCCTGGAGGTAAACTGCATTAAGACCGTGCAGACAATACGGTGCACCACTATCACCTGCACTTAACCTTTGGTAACAAAATCCAACTGGTATTTTCTGCACTCTCAACAAGGCTGCCAGCAGATGGCTTTTTGCATAACAAAAACCTGTTTTATGTTCAAGAACATCTGAAGCTATACAGGTTACAGGATTTTTCTGGTAGTCCCAGCTATGTTTTATGGTATCTCTGACATACTCAAAGGCTTTTAAGACATACTCATTTTCTGAGCTGCACCCTTTCAAAATTTTCTTTGAGCAGGCGATGATCTCAGGATGTTGCCAATTGATAATCTCGGTGTTTTCAAGATATTGCTGTTTTATTGTTTCATCCAGTTGCCCCTGAGGATTACAGTCTATTTGTTCATACTCAGGAATATTGCTCACAGAAACATTATTTTCCTCACACCACTCGAGGATAGCTTCCTGCCTGGCATTATTTTCATAGCTGTACCATAGCTCCAGCTTACCAAGGCGATCCAGCAATCCCTTGAACCGTGAATAGGCACCTTTACGTCTGAATATTCCTTCTACTTCATCAGCATGATTTCCAAGGTACTCATATGCAAAATCCAGCACAAGATCCCTGCCAAGGCCCAATTCTGTTTGATGCGGGATAGTGATGTATTCGGAGTCGTCAATATCTTCTGGTAATTCATCAAAATCCACATAATCAGACTGATAATGTGTTTTCCCTGTTTTTAGAGAGATACAAGCTGAGCAGTCATATAACTGCCCTGAACTGACAAACATGAACGCATCTTCAATATCGCTATATTTTATTTCCATATTTTTTTTCGTATTTCCGGAAAGACAGCACTTTTCTCACACCATCCCTAGCCAATGATGAAGCACAATTCAGTTATTGCGGTACCGCTACATTTGTATAATCATAAATTGCATAGACAAGTCCTGCAAAAATTCCTATGGTAAAAAACAATCGGAGTCGTGAAATCCAGGGAACTTTTTCTCCCTCTGCCATATACTGAACAATTCCCACGATAACACAGGTAATTCCGACAACAAACGGTGCAGTCAGCAAAATCTGGCTGATGGTCGCCCCCAGGCTGTTCATGGGGGTATCAGCAAGTCTCAGATTAAACAGTATATAGGCTGCTGCTGTCAGATAAAACGTTATTATTTCCCTGGTCGTCTTCATATGCAAACTCTCAATTGTCTTTATTTTCCAGAAACCATCCTGCCCCTTCACCTTCGCGGCTGCCTCCTGCTCCTTCCGGACACCCTGCACTTTCTGCAGCCGGTGGAACCAGCCGAAAACACTGAAACCGCAGATTGCGATCTTTTCACGGAACAGGGAATATGTCAAGCACATACTCCCTCCCCCCTTGGAAAAGACCGGGAACGGTTCCTGGCACTGCTCCATGATATCGAGACACGAAAAGACAGTTACACCGAGCAGCTGAGTGGAATCACCCTGGCAAATCTTTCCGCCAAAAAAGATAACAGTGAAAAAAGTCACCAGACTATTATGGCCACACTCCTTGACGGTCAGGGACTTAGCCAACAGACAGTCAGTGACGAGACTCTGCAGGAACAACTCTGGCAGGCACGTCTGGTTTTGAGCCTTGCGGAAACACTGGACAAAGAAGAGGCTGACCTCGCCATGACCCTTGCCGACATTGACTCTGACGAGCTCTCTCTTTTTCAGGATTTAAAAGGGGAAATGGACGGGGAAACAGCAGACGATGAAGCCAACCCCTTTGCCGACCTGCAGGCAATAAAGGCGAAGATGGGACAACCCCGCCCGGGGGCCATGAAAAAACGTTTCCAGGCATGGAAGACCCTTTACGCCTCCGGAACACTCCCTGAAGACTTCTGGTTTGCCGCGACAACAGACGAAGAAGCTGCCGAGCTGCTTTCTGCCGAATACGAGACACAGAGCGGCAGGACAACCGCACCGCTGCTGCTGCTCGACCTGCCCGGACACATCCATCTCGAAGCAAAAGACAACCGGGATCAGATACAACAATTTCGGAAAGAAACGAAACAGCTGCGGGCAGACATCACCAGCAAACTCACTGAAATTGTCTCCATGCCGCACATGAATCTGATCGATCCCATTGCCCTGCTACCGGATGCCGGGATTCTTGCCCGCGACTGGAACGAAATCATCGACTACCGGTTCCCGGCAGAGAAATTCGGCCGCCGCAGCCTGGATCTGCAGCTTCTGGCAAATATTGGTATGGATACACTTTTCAATGCCCAGTCCGACACAGACCAGCCCAGAAAACAGCACGGAATCCTGGCAATCTGCAGTGGATTACAGGAGCAGCAGTAAAAAGGTGAAGGGGCTGCCCGAAACGCTTTTCTGCTCCCTGCAGGTGTGTCTTCCTACTCGCCGCAGCAGGTGTAGGGGTTAATGGTCAACACCGGGCAAAGAGCAGTTTTCACGACCTTATCTGCCACACTGCCGAACATGATCTTCTCCAGCCCTTTATAGCCGTGCGTTCCCATAACAATAAGATTCCCATCGTCATCACTGGCATAGGAGACAATCTGTTCGGCTACATCCCCCATCATTACCTTTCCGGTCACAGAAGACACACCTTTTCCCTGAATAAATGTTTCCATTTCCTTACAAAAACCGTCCATCCTGCTTTCCGCCTGCACCTGCAGATCCCGCTCAAGATCCGGAACATTCATCTGCGGCACGAAAAAGCCGGAGTAATCCTCAAATTTCTGGACAACAAAAACCAGTACCAGTTCAGCCTGAAAACTCGCCGCCATAAATACCGCTGACTCTGCTATTGCCTTTGAATTATCAGAAAAATCGATTGGGGTCACAACGCGTTTTATCTGTTCCAGTCTCTTCATGTATTTCCTCCTGATATGTTTTTTCTTTTATTCTGCTGCTTCCCGTAAATTTTCGCATACTTTTACTCCCCTCACAAGGGAATTTTATTCACGCCCCCTCCACTGGCACCACATTTTTATTTGACAGTACGATGGGGTCACGATAGGCTCAACAGATGGGGATCATCTCCCGGAAATTCATCAACGTTTACAACAACACACAAGGAGTAACCATGAGCAAAACAATCGACAACCTGCTGGCAGCATTTGCCGGTGAATCACAGGCGAGAAATAAATATATGTTCTTTGCAAAAGCCGCCCGTAAAGAAGGATACCATTACATTGCCAAAATCTTTGAGGAAAGTGCAGCCAACGAAGAACGTCATGCCAAAGATCATTTAAAACTGCTCAACGGAATAGGTGACACCGCTGCTAATCTTCAAAAAGCCATTGACGGGGAAAATTACGAGACCACAGAGATGTATCCGGGCTTTGCAAAAGATGCGGAAGAAGAAGGAAACATGGAGGCCGCCATTCTTTTCAAACAGATTGCCAAGGTTGAAAAACACCACCGCGACCGATACAAACGCTGCCTGGCGATGGTTACAGACGGCACCGTCTACAAACGGGAGAAACCCATCCGCTGGAAATGTTCCAAATGCGGATTCACCCACGAAAGTGTTGAGCCGCCACCCAAATGCCCAGCCTGCAAACACCCTCGGGAATACTACGAACCTGCCAATATGGACGTGTGAGCAGCATCGATTGGCTGCCAGGTCAGGCCGTTTTAGTCCAGGAGCTTGTCCCAGTAGAACAAAGGAGAAAAATGCATGTCTGTATACATATGCTCTGTCTGTGACACCAAATACGATGAAGGGGAACAAACTGTTTCCTGGAACGATCTGCCCGCCGAATGGGGGTGCCCTGTCTGTGAGGCGGGAAAAGCCTTCTGGAGAAGGGTGGGGGCCGAGCCCGACACCTCGGAAGACACGGAGGACAGTACGAAAGAACGTATCCTCTCCTACGACCCGAGCCAACTGGAGAGTTCTCACGAATCGTATCTTGCTGACATCCATCAGATGGCGGAAACAGGTCAATCCATCATCGAACCCATGCAGAGTAAAAAACCTGTTATCTCCTGGGACGACATCCTGATACAGGGAGCACAACTGGCACGTATCCCCCTCAATCATGATGAACCAGTGTCAACCGTCACCACCATCGGACCACGGGCAGCCCTGCCGCTGACCATTAGCACCCCGCTTTATATCAGCCATATGTCCTTCGGGGCACTTTCCAAAGAGGCAAAGAAGGCCCTTGCCCTCGGCAGCAAAGCAATGCAGACAGCGATTGGCTCCGGCGAAGGAGGGATCCTTCCAGAATCACTGGAAAACGCCTACAAATATATCTTTGAATATGTTCCAAACCGCTACAGTGTCAGCGAAGAGAATCTGCAGCGGGTGGATGCTGTCGAGATCAAGTTCGGACAATCCGCCAAACCCGGTATGGGCGGGCATCTTCCCGGAAACAAAGTGACACACGACATTGCTGCAATCCGTGGTTTCAGGGAAGGGGTGGATATTATCAGCCCGGCACATTACGACGATATACAGAGCCGGGAACAGCTGAAGGAAAAGGTCTCCTGGCTGCGTGAGCTCTCCGGAGGGAAACCCGTAGGGATCAAATTTGCCGCCGGTCATATTGAAGACGATCTCGCCGTTGCTGTTTTTGCAGAACCCGATTTTATCACCCTTGACGGTCGTGCAGGCGGTACGGGAGCTTCTCCCAAATATATCAAAGGATCGGTGGGCATTCCCACACCTTTTGCCATCTACCGCGCACGTAAATATCTGGATGCACAGAATGCCCACCATATCTCCCTTATCTGCACGGGAGGGTTGCGGGTTTCCTCTGATTTTGCAAAAGCCCTTGCCCTTGGTGCAGATGCCGTTGCCATCAGCACCAGTGCCCTGATGGCAATTGGCTGCAGGCAATACCGTATCTGCAACACCGGGAAATGTCCCATGGGCATTACCACCCAGAATCCGGAACTGCGTGCCGAACTAAACGTGGACAGAGCTGCCGAAAAACTGCACAACTTCCTGAAAGTCTGCACCGGAGAGCTGAAAGATTTTGCCCGCCTGAGCGGCAATCACTCCGTCCATGAGCTCTGTATTGATGATTTATTAACAACCAGTTCCGAGATATCCTATCACACGGATATCAGACATGTCTAGGAGCTTGTCCGATCATTATTTTTCGTAAATTCTGAAGAGTTTGGGCGAAAGGGCATTCTCGGATGTCTTCTAGGACCGGCGACTAACGGTAACCCGGCATACGTGCCTTGGGACTACACAGAACCATTGCTGCTTACCATCAAAGCACAGTTAATCTGGATCTGATGTAGGAGCTCGCCCCTGCAGGCAATTCAAGGTGTTGCCAGACCTGGAAAACCGCTCGCAAGGGGCGAGCTCCTACAGTTCCATTTTGCATTTACCTGAGCTTCAGTGGTAATCAGGTAACCATTGGATATTGATTTGCGATTATGCTTTCCTGGAGTCTTCGCTTACCTGTTTTTTTTATGACAGGATTTAGAGAGGAAAAGACTGAGAAAAAATCGCAAGCAGCTTAGAACACAGGATTATGGTCAAAGAAGTGGCGGGTGGTGAGTGTCCGGGAGGTACGGGTCTCACTACGGGCAATAAAGGAATGGGTAACAGCTCCATTTGAGATAAACCGCACTCCCTCCAGAAACTCACCGTCTGTGATGCCTGTTGCCGCAAGGGAAACCTTTCGGGACAGGATCAGATCCTCAACCCGGAAGATTTTCTCGAAATCGGAGATATTGTGTTTCCCAGCCTCCTGCCTGTGTGCCTCGTTTTCGTACGAAATTTTCCCTTCCAGATAGCCGCCGAGACAGCTGATCGCAGCTGCCACCACCGTTCCCTCCGGGGCAAAGCCGTACCCCATGTAGATATCTGCCTTTTCACCGGTTATGGCAGCAAGGCACCCTGAAATTTCACCCTCTTCAATGAGCTTGATCCTTGCCCCGCAGCTTCTCACCTCCCGAATCAAACTCTGATGCCGTTCCCGGTTAAGGATACAGACAGTCACATTTTCGGTATATTTTTTCAAGACCCTGGCAACCCGCTTGATATTGATAGAAGGCGACTGATTGATATCAATCACCTCACCCACCTGCGGTCCCACAACCATCTTGTACATGCGCAGGTTGGGGATGGGCTGAATCCTTCCATCTTCTGCCAGCACGGCAAAAGAGGTGGCGTTATTTCGCCCATCTGCCGCTGCGTGATGGGCTTCCAGGGCAACCACCATCAGATCCATCTCGGGTCCGCCCTGGCCAATGGTGTCCGACAGCTGATAAATCTCACTGCGGCTGCAGAAACGATCATTTACAATACGCCCCGTGACCTTCAGACGGTTCAGTGTCTTGGCAATGGCCTTTCTGGTCTCATTGAGTATGGCGTCATGGTTCCCAAGCCCCTGATCCCTTGCCGCTGTAAGGGCCGCAATCTCAGTTGCCCTGACTATTTCCATGCCGTAATTTATATTCATACCTATCTCAGCCGACCGCCACCTGCAGCCCTCGGATTTGCTGCAGGATCAGATCGCTTTCCCGTTTAAGTTTCACACCAAGGGCAGTGTCTTTTATCTTCATGGGCTGACGAAACTCATCTATCAGCTCAATATCCAGGGGGACAGATTCATGTTTCAGTGCCGCCTCCTTCATCTCCTCGGGAGTGGGGAGAATAATGCCGTAGAGCTGATACGGGGTATGCACCAGTGCATGCCCACGATTATAGTAGGCAGCGGCAAATCCGCCGTCCACGTTGATCGCCACCCCATCTTCCGACGCCATCCGTCCACCCTTTGTATAGTCAACCGGCGTGTGCCCGTAAACCACTCGCTGAATGCCGAACTCTTCCTGCAGTTTCCCCTTGAAGAAATCTGTCTGCAGGTTCTTTTTCCAGTAGAGCGTCCGTTCCACATGGCTTGCCTTATCAAGGAGGAAATAACGCTCAAAGGTTTTCATGGCATGTTTGCCAAAAAACGGAGATTTAGGACCGCACCAGAGGTAAAAGAAAAGCGCCTGATCCTTTGCATCCTGCGGCTCACCTGCCAGATATCGTTTCCCTGTGCGGACAATGGTATCCTGAATAAAATCCAGTAACCCCTTTCCCCTGTGCCCCAGAAATTCTTCAAAGGAACCATCCTCTTTTGAGGGCAGCAGGGCATGAATATTTAAAGAGTTATTATGGATATGATAGGTTTTTCCATGGGTGAAAAAAAATCCCAGCAGTCGCTTGAGTTTTGCATTGGAGACAAACTGGGCGCTGAGCCCTGTAATAACAGCCTCCTCTTCAGCAGTCAGTCGACTTGGACTTTCCGGATCAATGGTTGGGAAATGACTGTCGTTCAGTCCGGCAGTATCTCCGCTCTTTAGAAGAGCAGCCAATCTGTCCAGCCACAGTCGTTCCTCCATTTCATATTCCGGAAAATCTGCGATGGTCTGCTCTTCCAGCTTAAACTGAATAACAGCCAATGCCTTTTCCATGCTCTTTCCCTTATCCGTTCTGGCTTTCACCTTGCAGGAGATCTTCTCCACCGGATACACCTTTTCTGCAAAGGCGGCAAGGGATTGCGTGTCAAAACCAAGACGGGCCAGCAACTCGAAATGATCGTAACGGCAGGTAATCCGCATGGCTTCAGCGATCAATGATTTATTGCCGGACGCTGCCCCCATCCACAGGATATCATGGTTCCCGAATATATAATCGACCATGGGTCGATAAAAGGGGGATGCGAGAAAACGGATTATCTTGTCCGGTTGAGGCCCACGGTCAAAGATATCGCCAAGCACAATGATCCGATCAAGAAGCACCAGCTGGATTGCATGGGAGAGATGGCTGATAAGTCGTTTGGAAAGAATTGTTTCCTCAAAAATCTGATCCGGAACAGGGAGATCAGACATCAGCCTCTTGATGGTATTGCGAAACTCGGGAAGAAAGATATCACCTTTCCGGGTGCGGATATTTGCAAGACGATATTTAAGAATTTCCACCAGACAAAAGATAACATCCTGAGTATCCAGTAAAATTTCATCATCCTGAAAGTACTTTTTGCGACGAATGATCCTGGTAAGATACTGAATCTTATCACTGCTGAAGGTATTGGGCAGTGCCTCACGACAGGTCTGATACAACATACCGAAACGACCGCGCAGAATATACTTAAACCGTTCCCCTTCACCATGCAGATCGCTGATCCACAGGCTGACCGGAATATTTGAGTTCAGTTGATTTTCCAGCTGCAGCAGTCGTTCTGCAAGTTTATCAATCGTTCCTGTCGTATAAGATGTAATGCTGCTGCTCATGGGTATATCTCCGGAAAATGCGTGATCCTAAAAACACTGTGCACCCGCAGGTATCGTGCAAAAAATGAAATTCCAGCCGCAGGCTCGGTCGATCAATGTGTTCAATTACACCATGCTAGTCCTCTTTTCCTTTTTTTTCAAATACTCTTGGAAGTAATCGACACAAAACAACAGGGAATCGGGAAGTTCAGCAACACGAACAATCAACCGCCATCCTTTCGAAAAAGAACCACATCAGCACCAATCATCTGCATCTCCGCTCCCAGGACCCCTGCCAGCCATTGCAGGGTTTCACGTGAAAAAAAACATACATGGGTGGGGTCATTTTTATAATGCCAGTTGGCAAACGCCGTTTTGTCTCGGGCAAGTTTCGTCATGAGCCCCAGCCACCCGCCGGGCAGCAGGAGTTGCCAGAGTCGTGTAAATTCCTCCCCCGGACGGCGGAAATGCTCCACAACCTCACTTGCCGTGATAAAATCATAGCGAAGGGCCAGAACATCCGGATAATTTGCATAAAACGGGTCAAACACATTCACTTGATGTCCGGACTCGGAAAACATCAGTGAGAGCGTGGGGCCGGGACCGCAGCCGAAATCAAGCCCGAGACTCCCGGGAGACAGCAGCTTCTGCAGCGGATTATACAACCGGGAGAGAAATCGACGATAGCCGGCATCATCCGGGGAATTCTGATGTTTATCGTACTCTGCCCGCTCTTCCACACAAGAGAGATGATAGTGCGAAGGAACAAATATCAGTCCGCACGATTCACAGCGAAAATATTGCCGAAAAGCATCGGCATGGAAGAATAAAATATCTTTTTCATCGCCGCAAAGGGGACAGGGAGATACGACATAACGACCATCATCCACTGACATAGCTGCAGGCCACATCTGACACACAGAAAAACCGAAAAGGACAATACACGGTCGTCATTCTGCTGCCTCACCTTTCAGCATCTGCAGGAACTCTTCCTCACTGAGGATCTTTTTCCCCAGTTTCTCTGCCTTTTTCAGTTTGGAGCCCGCCTTTTCTCCGGCAACAAGACAGGTCATTTTTTTTGTCACTCCACTGGTGATCTGCCCACCGTTCTCCTTGACCAGTTTCTTTGCCTCATTTCTGGACAGGAGTTTCAGGGTGCCGGTAAAGAGAAGCACTTCTCCACTTAACGGAAGTTTTTCTTCACTCTGCACAGCGATCTGCGGATGTACTCCTGCCTCACGGAACCGGGCAAACATCTGCTGTACAGAGGGGTCGTCATTATATTCGGCTATGGAACGTGCCGCCTGCTCACCAATACCTTCTATTGCCAGGAGATCCGCTTCGGAAGCGGCAATGAACTGTTCCAGGCTCTTAAAGGTTCGCTCCAGTAATGCTGCCGTGACCTCCCCCACATAGCGAATACCAAGGGCTGCAAGAAATCGTGAAAGGGACGGTTTCTTTGCATCCTCCAGTGCCTCCAGAAGTTTGTGTGCAGATTTTTCTCCCCACCCATCGAGGGAAGCAAGCTTTTCGTATTGCAGTAAAAAGACATCGGGAAGATCCTGTATCAGCTTCAGGGCAAAAAGCTGTTCCACACTCTTTTTCCCCATCCCGTCAATATCGAGCCCGGATTTGGAACAAAAGTGAACAAGAGCGCGCAAACGCTGGGCGGGACAGTGGGGATTGGGGCAACGGGTAACCGCCTCCCCTTCCGGCTTTTCAAGACGATGATCACACACGGGACAGCGTTCCGGCATGGTGATCACTTGTGCACCTGCCGGACGTTTTTCCGGCACAGCCTTTACGATTTCAGGGATAACATCACCCGCCCGCTGAATCAGCACCGTATCACCAAGGTGCAGATCCTTCCGCTCAATCTCCTCACCGTTATGAAGTGTGGCACGGCTCACGATCACACCGCCCACATCCACCGGAACAAGGCTTGCGACCGGGGTCACCGCCCCCGTCCGCCCCACCTGGAATTCCACCGACATAATTTGTGTGGTCGCCTGAACGGCCGGGAATTTACAGGCTATCGCCCACCTCGGAGCCCTCGCCTTTGCCCCCAGCCGTTCCTGCAAAGAAAAATCGTTCACCTTTACGACCATGCCATCAATCTCATACGGGAGATCATGGCGCATGGCAGTGAGCTCCGCCAGTCGTTTGATGACTGTTTCAATATCCGGACAATAACGGATATGTGCATTTACGGGGAGGCCGAGATCCGCGAGAAAGGAAAACATCTTCTGTTGATCTGTACATCCTGTAAGCGATGGTTGAGAAACACCGTAAACGAAAAACCGTAAGGGACGACGGGCAGTAATTTTAGGATCGAGCTGTCGCAGAGACCCGGCAGCGGCATTACGCGGATTGGCAAAGAGCGGTTCACCCTCTTGGGCCCGCTGCTCATTTAAGGCAGCAAAACCGGAATGCTCCATAAACACCTCCCCCCGAACTTCAAGACGGGATATGGAACTGTTCTGCAAACGAAGGGGAATGGAAGAAACGGTTTTCAGCTGGGCTGTGATATCTTCCCCGACAATCCCATTACCCCGGGTACTTCCGAGCACAAAGACACCCTCTTCATAGACAAGCTCAACCGCCAGACCATCGAGTTTCGGCTCCGCCATATAACTGAGCGGTTCCTCCCGTCGCAGATACCTGAGCAGACGCTCCTCAAAATCGCGCAGATCCTGATCATCAAAGCCGTTTTCCAGGCTGAGCATGGGAATGCGATGCTCCACCTGTTCAAACTTGTCAAGGACCGCTCCGCCCACACGCTGACTTGGGGAATCCGGGGTCACCCAGTCCGGATACTTCTCTTCAATCTGCAGCAATTCCTGAAAAAGACGGTCATATTCGCCATCGGAAATCAGCGGATCGTCAAGAACATAATAGCGATGGGCATGCTCGGCAAGAATCTGCCGCAGTTCAGCCAGTCGTTTTTCAGCGTCCATACGTTTCATTACTTCGGCGGCTGAAGGAGTGTTCCACCTTTGGCAATATTTTCATGTTCCACTTCATCGATAAAGATAAGAATGGCTTCCGGAGGTTTACCCGCCTCTCTGGCAATCACATCGGTTACCCCTTTGCTGATATTTCCCTTCTGTTCTTTACTGAGTTTTCCAGCCACGCGAATATTGACATAGGGCATAGTGTTCTCCTCTTTGATAATTATACAGTGATGAATGGACAATTGGCTTTCAGACCAATGAAATGTACTGCGGAATTCCTCTTTTTCCTTTTAACAATCAGCTTTCACTTCGCAACAGTGCTCAACATTTTCGGGCAGCTGTTCTTTTTTCAGACCGCATTCATGGAAAAAGTCGAGTAACTGGGGATAGGAACAGTTCAGAAACTGTTCCGGGAGATCTTTCCCGGCAGCGGTCATCCCATCACTTAGAAAACGGAGCAGCTGTTCACCGGCAGCCTGTTGAAATCCGTGCCAGTCCAATTCCTGTCGCGTGCAAAACTGCTGATAGCGTTCCAGATTATAGATACTGCGACGGATACCGCGATAGATCGTTTTATGATAATTTTCCACCTGAATGTCCCGTAAAACGATTTCCTGATACCGTCTGGCAGCAGCAGATTTCAGAACAGCCCGTTCCTCACTGGAGAGTTCAAGCCCGGGACCGTCCGGATCTTCTGTCAGATAATGCAGGACAGAATGCAGGGTAATCTCCGGGATTTCACCGGAATTACGGACAATAAGATATTCGTCGTCCAGGATTTCCCGGCGCTCCTCCCTCTTCATTCCTCTTCCAACCCGAAAACTGAATGATACATATCGATTTTCATATCAGATGAATCTTTACAGCTGTCACTCTTTAAGAACAGCACCGGATCATGCAGTAATCTGGACGCAATGGCTGCTGCCATTTTCTCGATGGTTTTCCGGTCTGCATCACTCATACTTTTCAGTCGCGGCAATGTGCGTTCAAGTTCAATCTGCACCACCCTGTTGCCTTTTTTGCGAAGAGCAGCAATGGTGGGCGTAATGGCAAGCCCTTTCAACCAGTCTTCAAATTTCAGGGCTTCTTCATCCACAATCCGTCTTGCCTTGATTGCCTCCTTATCCCGTTCCGCCTTGTTCAGTTCCACCACATTGTTCAGGTCATCAATATCATAGAGATAGACATTATCCAGATCATTCAGTGCCGGATCAAGATCACGGGGAACAGCAATATCAATAAAGAACAGCGGTTTATTCATGCGATCCCGCATGATGGGCTTCACATCATTTTTATGCAGAATCACATTGGAGGCACCGGTTGAACTCACAATAATATCAACCCGTGCCAGCTGATCAACAATTTCATCAAGCCCCACCGCCTGACCATTGTAGCGTTTTGCAAGATCCAGGGCATTCTCCAGGGTACGGTTTGCCACCACCACATCCGTGGCCCCGTTTCCCACCAGATGCTCAGCGGCAAGCTCAGCCATTTCCCCCGCCCCGATAAGCAGGACCTTTTTATTCTCGAGGGAGCTGAAGATTTTTTTGGCAAGTTCTACGGCAGCAAAACTGATGGAGACAGCAGAAGACCCTATACAGGTTTCCGTGCGCACCCGCTTTGCCACTGAAAACGACTTATGCAGGAGTTTATTCAGGATGGGACCGGTGCATTTTTGTTTAGACGCATACCTGTAGGCCTCTTTTAACTGTCCGAGAATCTGAGACTCGCCAACAATCATGGAATCAAGACTTGCCGCCACCGAAAAGAGATGATGCACGGCCTCTTTATTTCGATAGGAGTAGAGATAGGTATCATACTCCTCTGCAGTAAGAGCGTCACCAAAGAGAAATCGCTGTAATTCTTTTTCAATCAGCTCATCTTCCCGGGCACATACCAGAAGTTCCACACGGTTGCAGGTGGAAAGCAGATGATACTCCCGGATGCCTTTAATCCTGCTTAAGGCCCGAAGCGGTTCTTCATAGCCGCTGCTTAACGCAAGCTTTTCACGCACCGCCAGCGGAGTGCTTTTATGGTTCACCCCAAGGAGCAGAATTGTATCAGCCGGCATAGCTGTGTATCCCTCCAAGCAGAAATGTCACGCCCCAGAGGGTAAAAAGTACGGCACAAAAGCCGACAATGGCCATCACAGCAGCCCGTTTTCCACGCCAGCCCACGGTGAAGCGCTGATGGATCTGAGCGGCATACAGAAACCAGGTGATAAGGGACCAGGTTTCTTTGGGGTCCCATTGCCAGTAGGTTCCCCACGCCTGACGTGCCCATATCGATCCGGAAATTATCCCCAGAGTGAGGAAAACAAAGCCGGCGGTAAGACAGTGGCTGTTCAGCTGATCCAGGGAATCAAGGGAAGGCAGGCGGGTAAAGAAGAAACCAAACCGTTTGGACTTCAGTTCCCGCTCCTGCAGCAGATACATGATGCCGCCGCAGAAGGCAAGTGCCAGAAAGCCGTACGCCATAACCGACACCCCCGCATGCACCGGCAGCCATACAGACTGCAGAGCGGGCGGCAGGGGATTAAAGGCGCGGGACGCCATCGCTGCAGTAAGGAGCATGATAAGAACCAGGACTGAAACAAAGGTGCCGAAATTACGAACAGAATAACGCCAGTGGAAAGAGAGATAGCCCCATGTCACGGACCAGGCAAAGAACACAATTGCCTCATGCTGCGACGTGATTGGAGTATAACCGGCGATAAGATAACGGGACAGGATATAGCAGGTCTGCAGAATGCCGGAAGAGAGAAAAATCATCCTGGCAACTTTTCTCAGCTTCTCCTTCTGACTGAAAAAAAAGACAAGATACACGGCACAGGCGACAAAACTTACCAGCAGGACAGCATTAAACAAAAGATAGTTGATTTCACTCAACATAAAGAGTTCTCCCTGGGGATAAATACATCAGTGCTCAATGGCGGCAAGGAGCATGGGGATATCACAGGATGGGGGCAGAACCGTTCGCAAAAGATCTTCAACCTCATCCCACCTCTTCTCTCTGATCTGATCTTTAATTCCACTCTCAAGGATCCGTTCAAAAATAGATTTATGCTCTTTCTGCGTTCCACCCCGTTCAAGGACTGCCTTGCGCACCGCAGACATCAGAATCAGCAGATACCCATACTCCGTCCCGTATGTTTCTTCAAGTTCGCGGCGGATCCGGGCAGCAAGGGCGGGACTCGCACCCCCTGTTGCCACAGTAATCAATAAGTCACCACGCTGCATGGATGCCGGCACATGAAACGTACAGGCATCCGGCTGGCTGGCCACATTCACCGGAATCTGCAGCTCATTTGCTTCGGAGATAACAGCTTCCTGGACAGCCTCATTATCCGTTGCGGCAAACACCAGCATGGCCCCCTGCAAATCACCGTTTTTGTACTTCCGCCTTTCCCATTGCAACACCCCCTGCCCGGCAAGATCAGCGATACGTTCTTCACCCTTCGGGGAGATAACCCGCACGTCTGCCCCGCAGGGAAGAAGAGTCTCAATCTTTCTGACAGCAACCTTTCCTCCACCGACAATCAGACAATGCCTTCCCTGGATGGAGAGATTCACAGGATACAAAGCCATGCACGTTACCTATCCTTTTGCCTGCAGCCGATTGATAATGATGACAATCTCCTCACCATCCTTTCGGATGATCTGTTTGTTGATGGCAATGGTATAATATTTTTTAGCCCTTTCAAGAAACAGCGGCAGACATTTACGTTTCGCGTCATGGGCCAGAAAGATTGAGCCGCCGGGTTTCAAATACCTGTGAAAGACATCAAGGAGGGGATCGAAAAATTCTTCACGAAAAAGCACCTCGGCAGCCGCCAGCGTATCAAAGGGTTCGAGATCGGGCGGATCCAGCCAATCGAGATGGATACAATCCACATTACTGAGACCGGACGCAGCAACACTGACCTTCTCAAAGTCCATGATAATATCTTCATAATCCGAAAGGGTTGTATCAAAACCGCAGGCGGCAGCAGCAAGCCCCGGAGCACCAAGCCCCGCACCGATCTCAAGCAGTCGCTTTCCCTGAGGGTCGGGAAGGGAGGCAAGGACATAGGAAAGAACCATGGCAGCCTCCCAGAGTTTCACCCAGAAGGGAAACTCACTCACATCGGCAAAGGGATCTTTACCATCAAGAAACTCTTCGATATCAGCAATTTTAAGCAAACGGACAGTCTGCTCTTTTACCTTCAGCTTATCAAAGCTTACTTTGTACCTGGCGCGAATACGATTATATATCTCACGCTCTTCTTCCGGAAATGTTCGAATATCCATGGGAAATCATATTAAAAAAATTAATTTTCACGCAGACCCGGGTATCTGCCGCAAACAACGCCGCACAGGACGATATGAGTGCTTTTCAGATAAACAGTTCTCCATTCATCGGGCACAAAAAAAAGGGCCGGTTGATGAAAACATCAACCGACCCTCTGAAACTAACTAAAAAACTGGGTTATGTCAATTAGCAACCCTCGATGGCAGCACCACCGCTCTTTTTAGCTTTAACACTAACTTTGTCACCAGCTTTGAGGCTGTTTTTCTTACAGGTCATGGTTACTTTGTCGCCAGCTGAAGAATCAACTGTGCATTTTACGGTAGAAGCAACAGCGAAGGTGCTTAAAGCGAAAGTAAGAGCCAATACAACAGATACGATACCTTTTTTCATTTTCTTTCTCCTTGAAATGATTATAAGTTTCCTGGACTGTTCCAGAACAGTTACTACCAGCTTACAATTCAATCTTATAGACTGATTTCCGATAGTTGTCAATAAAAAAACGGCAAATAATGAATACTAATTCATTATTTTTCGAATATCATTCTCCAGGATCTTATGTGGTACATAGCCCGGATATTTCTTTACCACCACTCCTTTCCTGTTCACCAGAAAGGAAGTCGGTATCCCCACGACCCCGCCAAAATCTCTGGCAGTAGAGCTCTCTGCCATCAATACCGGGTAGTTAATCGAGCGGCGTTGAATAAGGCGTCTGACAACTTTTGCACCACTCTGATCCACCGACAGACCAACCACGGAAAATCCCTTTTTCCCGTACGCCTCCTGCAACTCAATCAGACTGGGGACTTCCTGCATGCAGGGCGGGCACCAGGTGGCAAAAAAGGTGACAAGGAGAGTCTTGCCAGAAAAGTCAGAGCTGTTAACTGTTGCTCCGGTAACAGCATTGGAAAGAGAAAAAGCGGGCATTTTTTTGGCGGCTGAAACATTTCCCGCCATCAGCAAAAACAGAACAGCACAAGCAGACACCACTGCCGGAACGGCAGACATTTTCAATCGTCTCATGGATTAAATCCTCTATAAAAGGGCTGGAAAGTATTTTCGGTGGGGCACAATACTCTTCTTTGGATGCTATGAAAACTAACACCGGTGATGAACGGTAAGCCGGCATAAGTGCCTTGTTGCTGTCGTTACCATTCGAGGTTTAAGGTCATTTATTTTCTTGTTTTTTATTACA
>JANTGG010000030.1 GCA_024763035.1 Desulfocapsa sp.
TTTGAAAAAAACGGCAACCCGCCGAAGCGGTCAATCTGGTGGACATGATATTTTTTGCATAAGCAGCACAGGATTGGGAGCAATAGTTTCCGATCCTGTGCCTGCCCCTCTGGAATAGTTCCTGTGCCAATCAAGTTACATACAACACGATTATTACTAACACCGGTGATGAACGGTAAGCCGGCACTCTTTTCAGTACCCCCTTGAGGGGTATAAGTGCCTTGGTGCTGTCGTTATCATTCGAGGTTTAAGGTCATTTGTTTTCTTGTTTTTTATTACAGCTTTTCAGGAGTAAGGCACTAAAAGGTGTTGAATAGTATCAGCCACTTCCTTTTTGCTCTTTTTATCGATAACTCAGAAATTCATATCTTTATCCTGCAAGTACTTTCAGTCAGAGGCTGTGGAAAGAGCAAGACCCTGCCTGACAGTTTCCTGTGTCTCTTTGCCGGCCAGAAGAAAAAGCAGCTCAAGGGAAAAGTCAATGGAAGTGCCTGCACCCCGGGAAGTAACACAGTTACCGTCAACCACCACCTTTTTATCTGTGTTTTCCTGAGAACTCAGATGGGTAACAAAGCCGGGATGACAGGTGGCCTTTTTCCCTTCCAGTAAACCGTGATGTTCCAGAACAAGTGCAGGAGCAGCACAGATTGCTCCGTACAGCCGTTTCTCCTTGTGCTGTTTTTTTAACAGATCAGCAAGATCCGAAGAGTTTTTCAGGTTTTCAGCACCTGGAATACCACCGGGAAGCACAATGAGATCGTACTCCTTATCAAGACAATTACTCAGCAAAGTATCGGCAAAAACGGTGACACCATGGGAGGATGTCACCGTTCGATCACCCCCTAAAGCTGCCGTTTCCACAAAAATATTACCGCGTCGCAGGATATCTACCACACTCAAAGCCTCTATCATCTCAAAACCTTCCGCAAGGGGAACAAGTACTCTTTTTTCCATTTTTCACTCCACTCCTGTATTCATATGATTCAATCCAAGACTGCCAGAACAATTATGTACCATAATTACGATATGCTTCAACAGAGCATTTTTTAAATATAAACTATTTACACCCCTCATTCTCCACTTTTCTGCAGGAAAAAGTTGCTGGAAATATCTTGTTTCAGCTGTTTTCCATGACAAAAGAGAAGTTACCCTTCCTTTTTGTCAACTTTTCTACATTCTGTCTTGTCACAGCACATGATATCCAAAAGGAACAACACGACCTATATCCCTTAAATCACGGGATATAACCCATACTTATCATTCTGGCACAATCGTTGCTTTTCCTTCAGCAAAACAATAATTCGTGAAGAAAAAAGCATGGAACTCTTAAAAGGGGAAAAAGTATGGAACTCTTAAAAGAACGAGAAGAACAGATTCATCGCACAGGTGAACAGCCTTTTACTTTAACCTGTAATAAAGATTCCCTGGCAGGAGCTGTAAGTCAGCGGGCCTGTGTATTCTGCGGTTCGCGAGTTGTACTCTATCCCATTGCCGATGCCCTGCATCTTGTTCACGGTCCAATCGGCTGTGCGGTCTATACGTGGGATATCCGTGGGGCTCTCTCCTCAGGGCCGGAACTGCACCGCCTCTCCTTTTCAACCGACCTCCAGGAGATAGATGTGATTTTTGGAGGTGAAAAGAAGCTGACCAATGCACTGTTCGAACTCATTGAACGGCACAGCCCCAAAGCTGCCTTTGTCTATTCCACCTGTATCGTCGGCATCATCGGCGATGACCTGGAGGCTGTATGCAGGCAGGTGGAAAAAGAAACAGATATCCCGGTTATCCCGGTTAAGTCTGAAGGATTCAAAGGCAACAAGCGTGCAGGCTACACAGCTGCCTGTAATGCCATGGCCCGACTTATCGGCACCGGAGACACATCCGGCATCTCTCCATATTCAATAAATATACTGGGTGATTTCAATCTGGCCGGTGAAATCTGGATGATCCGTGAATACTTTGAGCGCATTGGCGTTGAAGTGGTAGCAAATATCACGGGAGATGGCCGGATTGCGGATATCCAACGGGCACATGGTGCAGCCCTGAACGTTGTGCAATGTTCAGGGTCCACAATGGATCTGGCCAAGGTGATGGAGGATGAATATGACATCCCATCCATGCGGGTCTCCTATTTTGGAGTTGAGGATATGGCACAGGCCCTCTATGACGTGGCGGAACATTTCAAGGATCCTGATATGCTTGCAAGAACTCAGGAGCTGGTGAAAGAGGAACTGCAGGAGCTGCTGCCAAAGCTTGAGTTTTACAAAAAGGCATTAAAGGGCAAAAAAGCAGCCATTTATGTGGGCGGCTCTTTTAAGGCTTTTTCTTTAGTTAAGGCTTTTCGTCTGCTGGGTATGGATGTAGTCATGGTTGGCAGTCAGACAGGCACGGAGCAGGAATACCGGGAGCTTGCTGAAATAACAGATCCGGGAACCATCATTGTTGATGACACCAACCCCCTTGAACTCACCAGTTTTCTGGAAGAAAAAAGTGTTGATATCTTTGTCGGCGGAGTTAAGGAACGTCCCATTGCCTACAAGCTGGGGGTGGGCTTTTGTGATCATAACCATGAGCGAAAAGAAGCTCTGGCAGGCTTTACGGGTATGCTCAACTTTGCCGAAGAGGTCTACTCTTCGGTGATGAGTCCTGTATGGCGCTTCACATACCAGAATGCAGAGTAATCCGGAAAAACATCACTCTGTTCAAACATTAAAACGAGGGATATCATGTCAAAAAATCCTCCCAATTATATCTCAACCACCAACGCCTGTAAACTCTGCACTCCCCTGGGTGCAGCCCTTGCCTTTAAGGGAATCGAAGGGGCAGTACCCTATCTGCATGGCTCCCAGGGATGTGCCACCTATATGCGGCGCTATATCATCAGCCATTTCAACGAACCCATAGATATTGCCTCCTCCTCACTGTCTGAAAAACACGCTGTTTATGGTGGAGGAGCCAACCTTAAGCTTGGTCTGATGAACGTCACCAAAAAGTACAGACCCCGTCTTATCGGCGTTGCCACCACCTGCCTTACCGAGACCATTGGCGATGATGTGAAGATGCTGCTGGATCAGTATGACAAAGAGGTAGAAGGTGAGAAACCTGTCATGGTGCAGGTTGCAACGCCCAGCTACAACGGGACTCACATGGAGGGGTTTCACGACGCAGTTGCCTCTGTTGTGAACAGTCTTGCCCACAGGGAAGGTAGCGGAACAAATGCGAAGCAGGTGAATATTCTGCCCGGTTTTGTCTCTCCGGCTGATATTCGTTACCTTAAAGAAGTGGCTGAAGATTTTTCCCTGGAATGCACCATCCTCCCTGATATCTCAGACACTATGGATGGTCAGGCGGCCAAACATTATGAAAAAATCCAGTCGGGCGGCACCACCCTGGCAGCCATTGGCAATATGGGAAATTCTGCTGCAAGCATTGAGTTCGGTCACACCATGGCCGATCAAAGCGGCGGAGCAATTCTTGCTGAGAAATTCAACGTAAACAACAACCGCCTCCCGCAGCCCATGGGGATTCGGGCATCGGATCGTTTTTTTAACCTTTTAAGTGAACTGAGCGGTCAGGCTATTCCTGAAAAACATCGGGCGGAACGCGGTCGTCTGGTGGATTCTTATGTGGATGGTCACAAGTATATCTATGGTAAAAAAGCCATTGTGTACGGTGAGGAAGATATTGTGGTTGGATTAACAGCCTTACTTGCCGAAATCGGGGTCATGCCCATACTCTGTGCATCCGGAGGAAAAAGCGGCAAACTTGCCGAAATGATTGCAGCAGCCACAGAGGACCTCCTGCCTGAGCAGCCTCAGATCCATGAAGGTATGGACTTCTATGATATCAGCGAACTTGCAGAAAGCCTGGAGCCGGATCTTCTGGTGGGCCATTCCAAGGGATACCCGCTTGCCTCCAAGCTCTCCATACCGCTTATCCGGGTGGGTTTTCCCATCCATGACCGCATGGGAGGACAGCGCATCCTCCATCTCGGTTACCGTGGCGCGCAGCAGCTATTCGATCTGGTGGTAAACAGCTGCATAGCTAAAAAACAGAGTGATTCACCAATCGGCTATTCCTACATGTAAAATTATAGTGATTGCCATCAAAGCACAGTTAATCCGGATTTGCTGGAGCTCGCCCCTGCGAGCGATTCAAGGTGTTGCCAGACCTGGAAAATCGCTCGCAGGGGCGAGCTCCTACAGTTCCACTTTGCATTAACCTGAGTTTCACAGGTAATCATGAAAATCATTTTGATAAAAAAGAAGGAGTCTTCCATGAAAAGCCAAAACAATCCAAGCCCCGATTATTCCCGTCATCCATGCTTTAATGCAAAAGTAAAGGGAAAGTTTGGCAGGGTACATCTTCCGGTGGCCCCAAAATGCAATATTAAATGCAACTACTGTAATCGAAAGTATGATTGCGTCAATGAATCACGCCCAGGGGTAACCTCCACAATACTTACACCTGAGCAGGCTCTTGTCTATATGGATAAGGTGCTTGCCGCCGAACCACGTATCAGCGTGGCGGGGATTGCAGGTCCGGGCGATCCTTTTGCCAATGCCAACGAAACCCTTGGCACCATGCAGCTCTTAAGGAAGCATTACCCTGATCTTATCCTCTGCCTTTCAAGCAATGGTCTTGGTCTTGCTCCGCATGTGGACGAAGTGTCAGACATTGGCGTCTCCCATGTTACAGTAACAGTGAATGGCATTGATCCTGAAATTACAAAAGATATTTATACATTTGTCCGGGATGGAAAGATCGTTTATCATGGAATCCAAGCCGCTGAGCTGCTACTGGCACGACAGCTTGCCGCCATCGAAAAACTGAAATCCAGAGGAGTTACGGTGAAGATCAACTTTATCACCATCCCCGGAATCAATGACCATCACGCCGAAACAACTGCCGCAACCATGGCAAAACTGGGAGTGGATCTCTTCAACTGTATGGCCATGCTCCCCAATGCAGATACTCCTTTTGAAGATCTTGTGGAAATTGATAAAGCATCCATGAACAGTATAAGGAACAGCTGTGAGACACATCTGCCTCAGATGCGTCACTGTAAACGGTGTCGTGCAGATGCTGTAGGCCTGCTGGGCCAGGACAAATCCGGTGAAATGGCAGGCTGTCTTAACGCCTGTGCCACCATGCCGGCTCCTCCTCCCAAGGTACGACCCTATGTGGCTGTTGCCAGCCTTGAGGGGATGCTTGTCAATCAGCACCTGGGGGAAACAACGAAATTTCTTATTTACGGAAAAGACGAGAATGGCTACACACTCGTGGAAGAACGTAAGGCACCTCCTGCAGGCGGTGGTCTTGGCAGATGGGAGGCATTAACCAGACTTCTTTATGATTGCCGTGCAGTGATGGTGGCTGAGATGGGAGATTCTCCCAAAGAAATCTTTAAAAGAGCCGGGATCGATCCTGTCACCATGTCCGGATTTATTGAAGCAGGGCTGGATGCTGTTTATTCAGGAAAGACTCTGGCACCACTTAAAAGAAGAGCCAAAAAGAGTTGTGGAAGTGGTGGTTGTCTTGGTACTGGTACCGGCTGTGGCTGAGTGGCGCATTTATCCCATAGTGAAAAGGGAGAAGGGGGAACTTTTGCACGGGTCAGCAGTACGTGAGGTCAGCAAAGTACATGCCCGGATATTTTCTTTCCCGGACAAGGTGAACGAAGCCCCCGGGGGGGAATTATCCGGCACTCTGCTCCCGAAGACAGATTGAAACGGATATTGAACAAATGAAAGGAATAATTGACACCACCTTGCGGGAAGGTGAGCAGACAACTGGTGTGTCTTTCACATTTGCCGACAAAAAAAGAGTGATTGAAAGACTCATCCTGTGCGGCGTGGATGAGATCGAACTGGGATTCGTCAATCCTCACGCAAATGACCTTTCTGCCCTCTGTTCATTTTTCAGGAACGTCTACCCCCACCGTCCCTTCTCACTCTGGTGCCGGTGCCTTGTACCAGACATCAGGCTTGCCGCCGCCCTGCAACCGGACATCCTTGCACTGTCCATCCCTGCATCCGATCTCCACCTCACTGTGAAACTCGGCAAGGATAGAACCTGGGCCGTTAAGCAACTGCGTCAGGCTGTAAAAACCGCCCTCAAAGCAGGCATACAAAAGATATCAGTAGGACTGGAGGATGCCTCTCGTGCAGACCCGGCTTTCATTAACACGCTGGCACACACTGCAGAAACAGCGGGAGCATTCAGGCTTCGACTTGCCGATACAGTGGGTATAGCCTCTCCGGCAGATATCATCCGCATGCTTGACAACTGTCAATTCGGCAGGATGGAATCAGGCATACATTGCCATAATGATTTCGGCATGGCTACTGCCAATACGATTACCGCCCTGGAACACGGTGCCGACTGGGCCGATGTCACCAGTCTTGGTCTCGGCGAACGTGCAGGTAACAGCAGGCTGGAAGAGGTACTTGCCTATCTTGCCATCCGGAAAAACAAAGCAGGCTACAAAACAGACCAGATTCCGAGATTAAGCCGTCTTACAGCACAGTTAAGTAAACAGAATATTCCCCCCAACCGTCCCATCATCGGCAACGAACTTTTTGCCTGCGAAACAGGCTTACACCTGCACGGGCTTGAAAGTGATCCGGCAACCTATGAACCTTTCGATCCTGCCCTTGTGGGAAATTCCAGAAAAATGTTTGTGGGGCAAAAAGCAGGCTGCAGCAGCATCGCTGCCAGCTTGAAACGACTTGGAATTCCAATCCCTGACACTTCCGGACTTATCCGGGTAACGCAGGACATCCGTAGCCTTGCCAAAAACCTCGGTCGCCCACTAAAAGACAAGGAAATCATCAGAATTACGATCAGTTCGACAAGATACAGACAAACGCCGTCACCTGCTTCTGCAATACCTCAGGAGTTGTGACAAAATTTTTATTCGGCTGTTTCAGCCCCTTCCGCCAATGCGAACTCGGGTCTAACGAGCTTGAATTTTTTAATCCGATACCCTATCTGTCTCTGGGTAAGTCCAAGCTCCCTTGCTGCCCGTGCCTGCACCCACCCATTGCGCCGCAGTGCCGCCTCAACCTCCTGCCGTTCAATCTCCTGCAGGGAACCAGTTACCCTGGGGGAAACATCCTCTTCTCTTTTCTTATCCTCTTCTCTTTTCTTGGTTTTATCTTTCTGATACTGCGAAACACCAGCCACATACTCTTTAAGATTCTCAACCCGGATACCTGAACCGTCGCTGAGGATTACCATCCGCTCCACGAGATTTTGTAATTCACGAACATTTCCCGGCCAGTCATACTGGACAAGAAATTCCATTGCGTCACGTAACATACGGACAGAACTTCCATTTCTCTTATTACTGGATGCAATGAAGAAATCAAGGAGTAGTGGAATATCATCACGTCTTTCACGCAAAGGCGGTAAATGAAGGGGAACAACATTCAGACGATAGTATAGATCGGATCGAAACA
The DNA here is from genome assembly GCA_024763035.1 of Desulfocapsa sp. Classification (GTDB taxonomy): domain Bacteria; phylum Desulfobacterota; class Desulfobulbia; order Desulfobulbales; family Desulfocapsaceae; genus Desulfocapsa. The sequence goes on from JANTGG010000030.1 coordinate 7,464, forward strand.
GACCTGAACTGACCATATTTTCAAGATTCACATTGGTGGCGGCAATCAGCCGCACATCAACATGCAGGGTTTTCGTTCCCCCTACCCGCTCAAACTGACTTTCCTGAATCACCCGCAGCAGTTTAGCCTGGAGAGGCAGGGGCAGTTCTCCGATCTCGTCAAGAAACAAGGTGCCGCCGTCAGCCATTTCAAAACGGCCGACCCTGCGCATCACCGCTCCGGTAAAAGCTCCTTTTTCATGGCCGAAGAGCTCACTTTCCAGTAAATTCTCAGGAAGGGCGGCACAGTTTACCTTGATAAAAGGATTTTTATTTCTGGGACTTGCCTCATGAACAGCCCTTGCCACCAGTTCCTTGCCTGTCCCTGATTCCCCGAGCAAAAGAACCGTTGCTCTGCTGGGGGCTACTTTTTCTATGGTCCAGTAAACCTCCTGCATGGGCTTTGAGTTTCCTATCATGTAATGACGACTGAAACGTCCGTGCAGTTCAGCTTTAAGGGATTTATTTTCGTTAACCAGCTTTTGTTCATTTTCATTAATGGCGTTGTGCAGAAGAAGAAACTGTCCAATCATGACAGCAACGATTTCAAGAAAACTAATATCTTCCTCAAAAGAGATCCCCTCGCCAAAAAGTCTGTCAACCGAAAGCACTCCAACCGGTTCTCCCTCAACCACCACAGGAACACCAACAAAAGAGATCCCTTTTTTGCTCGCAGTGCGGGCACCAGTGCGGTTGAGAAATAACGGATCTGCGGTGATATCCGGAACCACACATGGGGCGCATTCCTGAAAGATTCGTCCACAAACCCCCTCGGACACCCCGTACACACCACGCTGTTCTTCGTGAACACTTAAGCCATAGGAGGATTTAATCGCCAGTTGTTTTCTGTTTTTTTCAAGAAGAACCAGGGTTGCACGCTCCATGGATAAAATATCATGAAGCAACTGCAGAATCTTACCAAGGGTGGTATCGAGATGAACTACTGTGCTTATATGTTTACATATTTCAGACAGAGCTTTTATTTTCAGCAGCTCCAAATGACAATTACAACTGGTTATGGGGGCGTTTGGAGATCTCACATACTGGGGCATGGTTTCCTCTCTTGCAATTTTCCGAAGAACCTTCAAGGCTTGGCTATTCACTACACTTTCGAAGTTGCAAGAACCATTCCACACCGCAACCATCTGTTTTTACACACTTTCAGCTATGGAAAAGATAGTGTGTACACATCTATCATTACAGTATCGTTCAGTTTTTCTGATTTTCTAACAACAATGTACTTTTAGTGCGAGGCACTTATACCCCCCAAGGAGGTAGTGAAAAGGGTGCCGCCTTACCATTCATCACCGGTATCAGATCAATCCAGTGCCGGCAAAAACGATTCCCCTGCCGCTTCATACCATCGCTGTAGCCCTTCCCAGATTTCAACGGCATCTTCAGCGAACCAGAACAGGTCTTTATCTTCACTGTCAATAACACCCTCTTTAACCAGGAAGTCCACATCAAAGGCACGACGCCAGAACTCTTCCCCCACAAGGACTACAGGCAGGGGGGCGATTTTTCTTGTCTGGATCAGTGTCAGGGTTTCGAATAATTCATCAAAGGTTCCGAACCCACCGGGAAAGGCAACCAACGCTCGTGCCCGCAGCAGAAAATGCAGTTTGCGGACGGCAAAATAATGAAACTGGAAACAGAGTCCCGGGCTGATGTAGGGATTGGGGAACTGTTCATGGGGGAGGGTGATATTTAACCCGATGGACTTTGAACCGGCATCAAAGGCACCTCTGTTTGATCCCTCCATAATTCCAGGACCGCCTCCGGTGACAAGCAACACCCTGTTATCATCGGGTCCGTTCCCTGCCATGCCGACCAGCGTCCCAAATTCACGGGCTACATTATAATATCTGCTTTTTGCCAGCAGGCTCTGCAGTACAGAAAGTCTGTGCTGTAGTTTTTCATTATCGGGATCACTTTCAAGGTGACTGCGGATCTGACCAATATCGCGTCTTACTGCATCCGGTTCACGGATACGGGTAGAACCAAAAGAGACTATGGTATGCTTGATTCCATGCTGCTCCAGCAAAAATTCGGCTTTCAAATAATCAAGCTGGAGACGTATCCCCCGTGTGGTATCAGAACCGCTGATAAATTCGACATCCCCATCAGATTGCTTATATGAAGGGTTTTCCATAACTGCCTGCAGTCTCGTCCAAGCATCAGGGTCATCATCCTGTTCCTTAGGCTTCTGGCAGGGAAGCGGCTCCCTGCGGCGTTTGAACGGAACATTTGTCTGTGCTGAACTCCTGGTATCCTGACTCTTGTTTTGCTCCAGCCATTGTCTGGCCTGATCTTTTTTGTTAACTGAAAAAGAGTGCATATCAGCTGAGAAAAAGATATTTGACAGTTTCAGCAGCAAAGGCTGCCACGTATTATCTCCAACCACTGCAATTTTTTCAAAATCAGTGTTGTGAGCAAGGCCGAATCGAAAATCTTCCCAGACAGCCTTCGTTTCAATGCCTTTAAAATTTTCAAGATCAACATACGCAGAAAGCCTTCCATGTCCTGCCATGAACTTTTCAAGCTCAGGCAGGAATTTGTTAAAATCAGCGGCGGTAAGTGTTCCCTCAGCCCGGATCCCCACAATATGGTCGTTGTCTGTTGATGTCAGATAAATCATATATACTCCTGATAGTGGTGTGCAGCATTGAGATCGGCACTATTTTTATACTCTCTCCTAAAGGAGAATAAGGACCTTCACAAACTCCTTTTCAAAAAGCAGAGAAACAGCCTGCAACATACTAACTTTCGAATTCTTTTTTCAGATCACCTTCTACTCTTTCAACTTCTTTAAATATCCACCGCCTTCGACTGAAAAGCAGTTCCGCAAGAATAACTGCCAGATACATACCGCCAATCCAGTACAGACTGGTTCGGTCCGAACAATAAAGATAGTATAAAAGCACAAGCCAGGAACCGAATGAACAGATACAGCCGCAAAGAGCAACCGCTATGGAGGCATCGATACGGTTATGAAGCAGCAGGGCTGAAAGATTGATTGCTGCAAAGATCAGCAGAAATGTGGAACTGGCAAAAGAAGAGATGATATTTAAATCGGCAAGGTTGACAAAAACAATGGTCAATCCTGTCATCACCAGAAGACTGACCCAGGGGATGTTGTTTTCCTTACGACGAAAGGTAAACACCTTTGGCAATGTTTTTTCTGTCGCCATAACCATCCCCAACCGAGCAGTACCGAACAGCGTGGCATTAATTGCAGAGGCAGTGGACAGCAAGGCCGCAAGCCCGATAAGAAGGAATCCCGCATGACCAAGAAATGGTTTTGCTGCAACAGCAAGAGCATATTCCTTGTACTTCACAATCTCATCGGGCAGCAAATTCCCTACCGCAACAATGGAAACCAGAATATAAACTCCAATGGTAATGGCGACGGACCACAGTATCCCCCGATGCAGGTTCTTTTCCGGATTTTCCATTTCACCAACAGCATTGGGGATCAGCTCAAAACCTTCAAATGCAACAAAAATCAGGGCTGCACCCATAACAACACCGCCATATCCTTTGTTAAACAATGGGAGCAAATGATCTGCCCGTGCGTAAAACAGACCGACAATGCCAAACAGAAAAAGAATCAGCAGCTTTACAATAACAATAATAAATTCACTGGAGCCGCTTGCCTTAACCCCGTACAGATTTATCCCGAGGAACACCAGGAGAATGAAGGATTCAAGCAGATGATGAACAGCATTTCCATACTGTGCTGCACCAAGCAATGCTGTCCCATAGACGCCGAAAGTAAAGGCATATAGTGCCATGGTACCAACATATCCCACAAGCAGCAGCCAACCGCCGATACCTGAGATGTTCGGGTGACTGAAAGCGTGCTCAAGATATGTAAATGATCCCCCGTCGGAACGAAAAGAGACACCGAGGCGGGCATAGGACAGTCCTGTCAGCAGAGCAACGATACCACTTATGGCAAAAGCTGCGGGAGCAGCATGCCCTGCCTGAGCAATAGCAAGACCAAGCACAGAAAAGATCCCGCCACCGACCATGCCGCCCACCCCCATGGCGATAACTTCCTTAAGACTTAACAGCTGGGCAGCAGGTGCCTTTAGCTGATCTCCTGATTCCATACATCATCTCCGTTTTAAACACCGTTTTTTGTGTGTACGGTCTTGTCCGATTCACCTTTGTGACACATTGCCGAAACTTCTCAACAGGGACAATAACAACAGGAAGTTCTAAGGAAAAGAATTTTTTTATTGACAACAGAGGGTAACGGACCAATGCTTACCACGTAAGAGTTGACGATTGTCATCGTCAACTCTTCTGTTGCTCCTGCATTGCAGAAACTGAGAACCGGAAACGCATCATCTGCTCCGCCAAAAACTGCAGCAGACCAATAATTGCCGGAACTCTGTGTAAAAGAGGCTTTCCCCATGAATCTATCACCGGATCCGATCCATTTCATCGTGACCCTGGCCCTCAGCTTTCTTACAGGGCTCGAAGTCAAAACATACAGGATGCAATATCATCCTGACTCCACCACTTACTTCTTTGGTGCCACCCGGACAATTACCTTTATCGGTATACTCGGTTTTGTGCTCTATACCATTGCCCCCGAATCTCTTATTGTCTACACATCCGGGCTCATCTGTTTTTCCATCCTCTTTGCCCTTTTTTACAACCATCAATTACAGAAAAAGAAGATCACCATACTGCTCTACCTAGTATCAATAGTCGTCTACACGTATGGACCTCTCACGGTTCTGTACCCGTTATGGATGCCGACCCTGCTCTTTGTCCTCATCGTCTTCCTGCTTAATGCCAAAAGCACAATCAGTACGATTTCTCTTAAAATAAATGCGCGGGAACTGGAAACCTTCGGGAAGATGCTGCTCTTGTCTGCGGTCATCCTTCCCCTGCTGCCGGACACAAACGTTATCCCCTATATTCCTTTGTCGCCATTCAAGATCTGGCTCGCCGTCGTTGTGATTTCAACAATTTCCTACGGCGGCTATCTGGCACAGCGTTATATTTTTCCCTCCAGAGGGATCATTATTACCGGGCTGATCGGCGGCACATATTCGTCGACGGCCACCACCGTGGTTCTTGCAAAAAAAGCTGGAGAATACGACAGGAAAGAAGTGATAACGGCAGCCATTCTTTCCGCAACCGCCGTTATGTATATACGACTGATCATTGTTTCCTTTGCTTTCAACACGAAAATTGCAGAAAACCTGATCAGCCCATTTCTCTTTTTTGCATTCCTCGGCTTTATTGCCGCATGGGCGTATTCACGCAAGGCAAAAAACGACAGCCACAGCACATCCGTCCAGATTACCGGCGACAACCCGCTTGAACTTGGAACAGCTTTTATTTTTGCCGCACTTTTTGTCGTTATGATTCTTTTAACCCATGCGGCAACACAGTATTACGGGGGCAGCGGTCTGAGGGTCTTTTCTTTTATTGCCGGCTTCACCGACATCGATCCGTTTATCCTGTCATTGCTGACAGGGAAATACTCAATCGATCACCATGAGCTTCTCTCTGCCATTATTATATCTGCCGGAAGCAATAATATTCTTAAAGGGATCTACGCCCTGTGGTTCGGAGGGTGGTCCAAAACAAAACATTCGTTTTTCTGGCTCCTTGGGCTGGGGCTTGTCACTATAGCTGTCGGCTTATCGGCCGGTCAACTTCCATAATAGACTCAAAAATATTCTGACGGAGTACGAAAATGAGCAATAAAACCACACTAGATGAACTCCTCGAACGGCTGTCGACGGCACAAAATGAGTTTGAGGAAGAAGTTGACAGATTACTGACGGAGAAACGTGAACAGTTCAGCTATTCCCTGCATCGTGGCAAGGTCATTTTCGAACAGAATGTTCGCCGCTGGCAAAAACAGCAGCGTACAGGCTTCTGGAGATATCTGCAAAGAGCACCAATTGCCTTTATACTTTCAGCCCCTGTTATCTATGGAATGATAGTTCCACTGCTGTTTTTCGATCTCAGTGTCACTCTTTATCAGCAGATCTGTTTTAGAATTTACAGAATCCCTCGCGTCAGACGAGGGGACTATCTCTTCATTGACCGGCAATATCTCCCCTATCTGAATCTAATCGAGAAGGTAAACTGTGTCTATTGCGGATATGGTAATGGCTTGATCGAATACGCCCGTGAAGTAGTGGCCCGCACAGAACAATACTGGTGTCCTATTAAGCACGCAAGGCGTACCCTGGACCCGCACCACCGAACCAGAAAGTTTTTTGATTACGGTGACGCCTCTGCCTGGAAAGAGAAACTTGACACCATCCGCCGCGATTGGAACGACTCGTAACTCTTTGTTTTAAAAGGGAGTAAATATTGAATCGGTCAAACAAAAGTGGACATTTCCAAAGCTGTTCTTGTAAAACCAGTTTTATTTCAATTTATAATTCGTACAGCATAAACCTTTGCCACTTCTCAATCCCACAATCGGCTTGCAAAAGAGACTGCTGATCATGAAGGTTTTCTCTCCAATTGTAAGCGGTAAGTGAGGCGGGTATTGTTTTTTTGCTTTGCCAACGGAATTACAAGCAGCTTGTCAGGAACTGCTGAGCACCTTGCAGGTCAGTTTTCCCCTGTGCAGATGAACACGGATCTCTTCTCCCTTGTTAATCTGTGACGCGTCATGGATGAGATTGGTCTTTTTGGGGTCCGTTGGAAGTTTTTCAGCGATCGCATAGCCTCTTGCCAATGTGGCGAGGGGGCTTACGGCATCAAGCAGGGCAGACTGCCTGGCGAGTGAGGAAGATTTCTCCTCGAGTTTTTGTCTGAACAGGTAGCTGAGTTTCTCCTTAGCAAATGTTAATCGTTGTTCCTGCAGCTTCAGCCTGTTTCCGGGAGAGAGATTTTGCACGTTGACCGAGAGTTGGTTTACGATCTGTTCTTTGTGGCTCAGGTTTTTGTGCATGGTCCCGATCAGACTTTCTGCTGCATGGTCCAGTCGCAGGGAAACATTGGTGAAAAGGAGGTTCATGTCACCAAGAAGACGACGGTTCTGGTTGATTCGCTGTTGATAATCCTCAAGTTGTTCCACAACAGCATCAGTCATTTTCTCCTTTGCAGCTATCAGCTGCTGCTGCAGTACAAAAAAATCTGGAAATATACGTTCCGCTGCAGCGGTGGGTGTTGCGGCACGTACATCTGCACAGAAGTCGCTGATGCTGAAGTCCACCTCATGCCCGACTCCGGAGACAATGGGAATAGAAGATCCGGCTATCGCCCGGGCAAGTACCTCTTCGTTGAATGCAAAGAGATCCTCCAACGATCCGCCCCCCCTGCAGAGCACGATAATGTCGCACTCTGGCAGCTTTTTGTTCACGCGGTTAACCGCTGCTGCAATCTCCTCTGCGGCACCATCTCCCTGGACGCGTACCGGATAGACCTTTATATCTGCCGGATATGCTCTTTTTCGCCAGATTGTCAGAAAGTCGTGAATGGCGGCTCCGGTGGCGGAGGTAATCAGGACAACAGTTTTCGGGTATAAGGGCAGAGCTTTCTTTTGTTCTTTTGCAAACAGTCCTTCGGCGTGGAGCTTCTTTTTCAGCTTTTCAAACTGAGCCTGCAGCAGACCGCTGCCATGGAAATCCACAGTGTCTATGATGATCTGATAATCACCCCGTGGTTCATAGATGGAGATACGTCCGTGGCAGACAATCTGCTGACCGTCCTGCAGAGGTTTTTCCAGGTAACGGGTCTGCCCTTTAAACAGAACGGAGCGAAGTTGAGCTCCGTCATCTTTGAGTGTGAAATAATGGTGCCCTGAAAAGGGAACTTTCAGGTTTGAGATTTCTCCCTGTACCTGAATAAAGCGGTATTTGTTTTCAACCAGAGATTTTAACTCTTTGGTGAGAGAACTTACTGAATAAATATGCATTTCGTTAAAAGTCACGGCGAAAATCCATGCTGCTATATTTGAGGGACGAAAAACAGTGGAAAAAAAGGTTTGAGAATAGACATGGAATGCAGGATAGGGTAAATTGCTTACATTGGAAACTGGTACCTGATCCTGAAACATCCTTTTGTATTTCTGTAAACCATATTCTGCCCATTGTGTGTCACCGATGGATAGTTTATATGAATGTCCCGGGAATGAGTAACTCAGATGCTCTGCTACGGGGGTTCATGTAACGTTATGGCCGGCGGATTCTGGTTCGCTCATGTTGGTTAGTAAAGTGTTTCAGGAGAAAGGTAAAGAAAAAAGTATTGGAGAAAAGAATGAAAGAACAGAATACGTTCGATCTGAAAAATATATCCGAACAGGCATATAGTGAGCCCAGCGGTGTGCTCGATCAGTTGAATCTGCCGGAAGGGGTGGTTCGTTTTATTCGTGACAATGAGAAAACGCTGAAAATTGTTGCCGTTATAATTGTTGTCACAGTGGTTGCCGGATCTCTGTATAAAAGCTACCGTGAAAAACGACTGGAAAGTGCTGCCAGTGACCTTTCTGTCGCCTTGCAGGCTGAAGGAAACAGCAAAATCAGTGCCCTTGAAAAAGTTGCAGCCGACTATTCAGGCACTCCTTCCGCCCTCTGGGCGCAGGTTGAGCTTGGTCATGAAGCAATGAAAAGCGGAGAATACACCAAGGCGGCTGCCCGTTATACTGCAGTTCGTAAGAAGGTTCGGGAGAAGAATCCTCAGTTTGCTCTGCTCACTTATGGGATCGGGCAGGCCAATGAGGCCGCTGCTGATTATGCTGCTGCCTCTGTTGCCTATGGTGAGTTGAAGGATATTGCCGGCTATGAAGATGAAGGGTACCGGGGGCTCGCAAGGGTTCTTGAAGCCCAGGGGGATCGAAAAAAGGCGTTGTCTGTATATGAAGAATATATGGGAACGTTCCTGGGTGAAAAAACAGATTCAGAGCTGAAAAAGCTTGTTGAGGAAAAAATCACCCGGCTTCGTCTGCAGGAATGAAAATCGTCACCGCTGCTGCTGAAATTCAGCAGCTTGCCCAAAAGCTGCGAAGTGACGGCTACCGCATAGGGCTTGTGCCAACCATGGGCTGGTTTCATGAAGGGCATCTTTCCCTGATGCGTACTGCGAAGATGAAGGCAGACAAAGTGATAGTCACTCTTTTTGTGAATCCCATGCAGTTTGCCGAGGGTGAAGACCTTGACAGTTATCCCCATGATCTTGAGCGTGACCGTGGGCTGGCTGAAAAGGAAGGTGTCGATTTGCTTTTTGCCCCGCTTGCTGCAGATATGTACGGGCAGGGTTTTAAAACAAGCGTGCATGTGGCAGGTTTAACAGAGGGATTGTGCGGCGGTGACCGACCCGGTCATTTTGACGGGGTAAGCACTGTTGTCAGCAAGCTGTTTAATCTGACACTTCCCCATCTGGCGGTCTTTGGTGAAAAAGATTTTCAGCAGCTTGCTGTGATTCGGCAGATGGTGAAAGATCTGGATTTCCCCATTGAAATCATAGGGCATCCCATTGTTCGGGAAGCAAACGGACTTGCCATGAGTTCGAGAAACAGCTATCTGCGTGAAGAGGAAATAACAGCAGCTCTGTCCCTGTCAAAAAGTATAGGGCATGCCAGGTCTCTCGTTGCTGCTGATCCTGCGGTGTCTGTTGCACACATAATTACGGCTGTGAAGGAACTGATCCACAGGCATCGTGAATGCTCCGTGGATTACGTGGAAATTGTTGACCGTCTGAGTCTTGCACCATGTTCTTCCATCACTGCTGACAGCGTTCTGGTGCTGGCTGTGAAAATCAATCAGCGTGTTCGCCTACTTGATAACTCTCTACTAACTGTTCAGTAAAATGATACGACAAATGTTGAAGGCCAAGCTTCATAAGGCCACGATAACCGAAGCGGATTTAAACTACGAGGGAAGCCTGACCATAGACAGGGATCTGCTTGATGCTGTGGGAATTATCCCCTTTGAAAGGGTGAAGGTGTATAATATTTCCAATGGAGAACGTTTTGATACCTACGCCATAGAGGGTGAAAGAGGTTCCGGCATAATCGGTCTCAATGGTGCAGCAGCCAGAAAAGGGATGGTGGGGGATCGTATCATTATCGTGACTTTCGGATTCTACAATGCAAAAGAACTGGATATGTATCATCCTGATATTGCACTTCTTACCGAGAAAAACACCATAAAAAAAATGCTTACTAAATAAGAGAGGAACTCGATAATGCCGGGATTTGAAGTTTTTGGTGATGAAGAAAAAAAAGAAATAATGGATGTCCTTGATACAGGGATCCTCTTTCGTTATGAGTTTGGTGAGCAGCGAAAGGATGTCTATAAGGTTCTTGAATTTGAAAAAAAGTTTGCCGATTACTGCGGAACTGGGTTTGCCCAGGCGGTTACCTCCGGGACTGCAGCCTTAAAGGTTGCCATGGCAGCACTCGGGGTGGGACCGGGAGATGAAGTGATTACCCAGGGCTTTACCTTTGTTGCCACATGGGAAGCCATTCTCGATATTGGTGCAGTACCTGTATTTACCGAGGTTGATGAAACCCTGAATATGGATCCGGCTGATCTTGAAAAAAAGATCACAGACAAGACACGCTGCATCATTCCCGTACACATGCTTGGTGCCCAGGCACGTATCACCGAGATTGTGGAGATTGGCAACCGTCATAACATTGCTGTACTCGAAGATACTGCCCAGGCTGCAGGCGGGCGAATTAACGGTCAGCATCTTGGTACATTCGGAAACTGCGGTACTTTCTCCTTTGATTCTGTAAAGACCATGACCACAGGAGAAGGCGGTATGATTATCACCGCCGATGAAGCGTTGTGGCGAAATATGTCCGAATATCAAGATCATGGACATGACCATGCGGTAAATCCCGGCGGGCGTGGGGGGGAAGGTCGCAGTTTTGTCGGCTTTAACTTTCGGATGATGGAGCTGCAGGGGGCAATCGGCATTGCCCAGCTGGCAAAGCTCGATGCAATGATACGCTCCCAGAAAGACCATAAGAACCGGCTCCGAAACGCTGCCTCAGCCATTCCCGGTGTGAAATTCAGGACTCTTGTGGATGAAGCGGGAGATACTGCAACCTTTTTTGCCTTTATCCTTGAGACCAGTGAACAGTGCAGCAGGGTTAATGAGGTATTACAAGCTGAGGGAGTGGGGGCGATTAATTTCAGTGAAAACACCTGGCATTTCTATCCTAAATGGGAACACCTTTTTCATGGTTCGACACTTGCTGCGGGGGGATGGCCCTTTGCGGAGCCCGGCGGAAAACGGCGGGTTGTCTATGATCCGGAAGCGTTGCCGCAGTCGGCGGATATCATGTCCAGGACACTTGTTTATCCTGTTTCCATTAAGATGAGTGAGGAGCAGCTGGAAAAAATGTGTGCGGCACTGGAAAAAGCAGCAGAAGCCATATAGGCTGACAAAAAAAGTATAAAAAAAAGGGATGTTGGAGAATACATCTCCAACATCCCTTTCAAAACCGTTAGTGATTACCATCCAAGCACAGTTAATCTGGATTTGATGTAGGAGCTTGCCCCTGCGAGCGATTCAAGGTGTTGCCAGACCTGGAAGATCGCTCGCAGGAGCAAGCTCCTACAGTTCCATTTTGCATTACCCTGAGTTTCAGTGGTAATCGTGAAATCGTTAGTGCGTTTATTGCCCGGTGAGAGAGATGGCAGATTACTTATAGAAGCGGTGGCTTCCGTACTGGTTTACGAAGGTAACATCAGATGCCCAGTAAGGGTCGATGGAATCGAGGTGGTAAAAAGTTGACCCTTTGGTGAAGTCAGACTGATTCAGAGCGATGTAGACAGACTTCATGCACTGAAAGAATGCCTGAGGATCTTCCGGTATATAAGATTTTTTCTGTTTGATCCAACTGAACTGATAGGGCTGATTAACGACTTTTTTGATGCTCAGTTGTTTTTGTGCGGCACGGTTCAAGGTGACGTGGGCAACTGCAACCTGACCGATTTCCGGCTCGGAGCGTGCTTCGTGATATACATTCAGGGTCAGCCAGAGCAGTCCTTCCAAAAATGTCATTGTTGTCTCCTCTTTTGATGTTCCACCAGCGAATTCCGGTGAGAACAGGATATCTCTCGTTCAATACCTTTCTTAAAAACAGTTTCAGAGTTTATCCGGATCGTTTATATAAGTAGTTTCTAAAATTTGGCAGTACATTACTCTGATAATCATTTCTAGTCAAGTAAATTCTTAAAGAGTCTTTTTGCCAGGCAGGGGTATGTTATAGAAAACAATGAAAATAGTGGTCTGAATTTTTTTTTATCTTTCTTTTAAAAAAGAAAAGCGCATTGGGTAAAAGAATGGAAATACAAGTAGATAGTGTATTCAATCCTTCGGTGCTATGCTTGTGAGAGGGCATGGCGTCGTTACAGAGTCCATCCAGGGGATCGTGGAGAGGGTCACCTTTCACAACGAGAGCAACGGCTGGAGTGTGCTCAGGGTAAAATGTTTTAATGAGTTTGATACCGTTGCAGTGATCGTTCATCAGACAAAAGTTTTTGCCGGGGCGACCATGAAATTTTACGGGAGCTGGACGCAGCACCCGAAATTTGGCAAACAGTTCGCAGCAGAACGTGCCGAGGAACGAAAACCTGCAACAACTGCTGCCCTTGAAAAATATCTGGGGTCGGGGCTGATAAAAGGAGTGGGGCCGAAAACGGCTAAGCGGATCGTCTCTCATTTTGGCAATGAAACGCTGAATGTCTTTGAAAAGCGTATTGACGATTTACTGCTGGTGCCCGGTATTGCCGGAAAAAAGCTGGAGGGTATCAGAGAGGCATGGGAAGAGCATCGGGCAATACGGGATGTGATGATCTTTCTCCAGGGGCATGGGATTTCAACACTTTTTGCTGTAAAAATATTTAAAAAATATGGTCAGAAGTCCATTGCTCTGGTCACGGAAAACCCCTATCGGCTGGCAAATGACTTCTACGGGATTGGATTCTTTTCTGCAGATAAAGTCGCATTGTCCCTGGGGATAGAAAAGGATGCCCCTGTCAGGATTTATGCTGCCATCCGCCATATCCTTTCTGCCTCGAGGGAACAGGGACACTGTTATCTGACAGAAGGGCAGATTCAAGAGGGTGTTCTGCAGCTTCTGGACATTGATTTGAGTGACCGTATCAGCACCTATCTGCAACTGATGGAGCAGGAGAATCTGCTCAAGCTGAGACTTCTTGATATCGATGATACTGTTTCTGTTCCCTGTTATTACTCAAAAACACTCTACTTTGATGAAAGGAATACAGCGTCAGCCATACGGGATCTCTGTTTTAGTGTACCGGTTGACAGCCAAAGGGTTTCACGGTGGATAGAGGAGTTTGGCAGAAAACAGAATATATCGCTTAGCGATGAACAGGAGGTGGCAGTACAGACTATCGTTGGCTGCGGCTGTTCCGTTCTCACAGGAGGCCCAGGCTGCGGGAAGACGACCACCACCAGGACCCTGGTAAAATTGTTTCAGGCAATGGGCAGGGTTGTGCTCCTTGCAGCACCAACCGGAAGGGCTGCCCAGCGCATGGAAGAGGTTATCGGCATTGAGGCGAAAACCATTCATCGGCTCCTGGAATTCCAGGGGGGAGCATTTAAGCGAAACGGCGATAACCCTCTCTCCTGTGATGTGTTGATTGTTGATGAATGTTCCATGCTTGATATCAGTCTCAGTGCCTCCCTGCTCCAGGCGATACCTGATTCTGCACAGCTTGTAATGATTGGTGATGCCGATCAGCTTCCCTCTGTCGGGGCAGGCAATGTACTTGGTGACATTATGGAGTCCGGGGTCGTGCCTGTACTCACCCTGAAGACAGTTTTCAGACAGGCGGAAGAGTCTCATATTATCTCTTTTGCCCATCAGATAAACCGGGGGAATATTCCAAAGATTCCTTCACCGTTTAAGAACCCGCATCTTTTCAGCGACCGGTACGACTGCCTCTTTCTTGATGCCAATGAGGCGACAAAAGAGCAGCTACGTGTTATCTTCAGGGCAAAAGAACAGCTGAAAGTTGAAAAACGGGAAGAGGAGTATGGAGAAGATCGTCTGTATCAGCAGGCTGCCGAGGATGCTGCTGAGTCTTCGGGGAAGGTACAAAAGCCGGGAAAGTATGATCACATCGATTTTGGTCTCCTGCAGACTGCAGAAAATCAGGCGGATGAATTACGGGCGGTTTTAAAAAAAGTACATCCCTGGTCTTCCCTCTATTATGGATTGACAGCCTCTGATGTAATGCTTCGTCTGTATACTGAGTGGATTCCTAAATATTTTGGCAGACAGTGTGAAATTCAGGTTCTGTCACCCATGACCCGCGGCAGCCTTGGTACCTTGAAACTGAATGCTGCTATTCAGGAGAGTGTTAATCCGCAGACACAGGAAAAGGCACAGCTCACCCTTGGAGAGAGGATCTTTCGCACCGGGGACAGGGTGATGCACAGAAAGAACAACTATGACCTTGGCGTATACAACGGTGATATTGGAAAAATAATCGCAATAAATTCCATAGACCTTACCTGTGTGGTACGATTTTTCTCGGATAATCGGGAAGTGGAATACCAGAGTGATCAGATTAGTGAACTGCAGCTTGCCTACGCGGTTACCATTCATAAATCCCAGGGCAGTGAATTTGATTGTGTGATTATCCCCATCGTCTCACAGCATTTTAAAATGCTCTTTCGCAATCTGATCTATACCGGACTGACGCGAGCTAAAAAGCTTGCAGTTTTTGTGGGAACACGGCAGGCTCTCACCATGGCAGTAAAAAACAGAGATACGGCAAAACGTCAGACCGCACTGCCGTTACTCTTAAAACAACAGCTGAGAACCCTTTAGTGCCTTACTGGTGAAAAGCTGCAATAAAAAACAAGAAAATAAATGACCTTAAACCTCGAATGGTAATTACAGCAACAAGGCACTTATGCCGGCTTACCGTTCATTACCGGTGTTAGCTTTACAGATACTGGCGATCTCATAACACTTGAATACGACGGGTTACCGGCGCCATCACAATAGGGAAAGACATGGAATACAGAACAGGCTCCATTGGTCGGGTATTGACCATTCGTTTTGATGACGGGGATGATTTCCTCGAAGGATTGAAAGAGATTGTCCTGAAAGAAAAAATTGAAAGCTCTTGGTTCCAGATTCTTGGAGGTGTCCGCCATGCGGGTGTGGTGACCGGTCCTAAATCACCGGTTATGCCGCCCGATCCTGTCTGGTGCGAGGTGGACGGGGCAAGGGAGGTTGTCGGAACCGGTTCTGTTTATATGGATGGAGATGAACCCAGGATTCATCTCCATGCTGCCATGGGGCACCATGGTGAAACCCTTACCGCCTGTGTGAGAAAAGAGAGCAGGGTGTACCTTATCCTGGAAGTGCTGCTCTTTGAACTGCAGGGGATTGACGCAACGAGACCCTGGTTTGATAAGGGCGGATTTAATCAACTGAGTTTTTCCTGAGAATACAATATGGATTGTGACCTACAATGGCAGAGTTACTGAGCAGATCGGAAAAGAAACGCATATATAAGCAGGTTGAAGAGCTGGCACGGGAAATCTCCACGCTTTCCGACAGGGATTTGAAATCATTCCCCGGCGGTCCTGTGCTGCATGAAGAGATTGTTGCCACCCGCGGACTGAAAGCCGGGGCAAAAAAGCGGCAGATAAAGTACCTGGCAAAATTGCTGCGTCAGGGGCCGATTGATGAGGTCTATCTTTTTGTGACAAAACGTAAAGGATCGGATCTGCATGCAAAAAAACAGCACCATGCTGCTGAGCGAATGCGTGATACCCTGATTAATGAAGCAATGGAGGCACAGCAGGAGTATCAGGCAAGACAGCTCCCCTTTGATCTCGATTGGCATTCGCACTATATCGATCAGCTGGTGGAGGAGTATCCCGGTTTAAAGGAAGTTGAAATCCGAACGGTCATTCAACAGTACGTTGTGACCCATAACAAGTCGCATTACAGGGAACTTTTCAGGATGATGAAGGCAGCAGTGGAACAGCGGGAGCGTCTGGAAAAAAACTGACCGTTTTTTCGTGTTTTTGTTTTTAGCTGAGCAGGCGCTTGGAGTATTCGCTGAGTTTTTTGTTGAGGAGCCGACGTTCGTTGCCGTTTAACTCTTTTTCTTCAGCAATGATTTCCGCGTAATGGGCGGTGAGTCCGGTAAAAGAACTTGTGGGATGGATGGTCAGCCAGTTTTCGGCACTGTCGTCGGCAAAGGCACGTTCTATAATTTCAACAATAAGAGCTTCGTTGTCTTCCTTTGCCCATTCGATAGTTTTGTGAAAAAGGTGGGCCTCGCTTTCCCTGCGATATTCTGCCCGCTTAATCATAAATTCCATTCCCTGCATAGAAGATCCCTGCCTGAGTTAACAATGTTGTCTTTGTGGTGAAATGATTGTAAATCAGAGTAAATATACCATATTGAGGCAATAATAGAAAGTTTTTGCCTGTACTTCAGGCAGCAGGTATCCGTAAAGTTCTTGAAAAGTTGGACCGAACACCATACAATTACAGATTCCTTATTTTTTTATGATGACCACTGACGCTCAGATAAATGCAAAATGGGACTGTAGGAGCTCGCTCCAGCGAGCGATATTCCAGGTCCGGGAACACCTTGGATCGCTCGCAGGGGCGAGCTCCTACACCAAATCCAGATTACTATGCTTTACTGCTAATCACTTTTTTTAACTGTTCTGGTAAATGTTATCCGGAGGAATTATGAAATATATATCCACTCTGTTGACTGTTGTCTTCTTGATGCTTGTAACCGGGTCCGGAAATGTCCAGGCGAGGTCAACCTTTATAACCATCGGCACAGGCGGTATTACCGGCGTGTACTATCCCACGGGTGGTGCAATTTCTAAGATGGTGAACAGAAAGAAAAAAGAGTACGGCATCCGTGCCACAGTGGAATCAACCGGCGGCTCTGTGTTTAATATCAATGCTCTGATGGCAGGTGATCTTGAATTCGGAGTCGTTCAGTCAGATCGACAGTATCAGGCGAAAGAGGGAATTGCGGACTGGCAGGACAGGGGACCACAGAAGGATCTCCGCTCCGTTTTTTCTCTCTACCTTGAGCCTGTAACCCTTGTGGCCGCTTCTGATGCCGGAATAAAAAGCATTGCTGATCTCAAGGGGAAAAGAGTTAATATAGGCAATCCCGGGTCGGGGCATCGACAAAATGCCATTGATGCACTGGAAGCCGCCGGAATCAATTATGAAAAAGATTTGACAGCCCTTTCTTTTAAGGCCTCGGAGGCAGCAGGGCTGCTGCAGGACAGGCGGATAGATGCATTCTTTTATACCGTTGGTCATCCATCCAGTTCCATTAAAGAGGCAACTTCCGGGGCACGAAAGGTTGTTTTTGCTGATATCACCGGAATCGATGCCTTGCTTGCTGATCATCCCTACTATATGAAGGCAACTGTCCCGATAAAGCTGTATCCGGGAGTGTTGAATAAAAAGGACGCACAGACATTTGGAGTGAAGGCGACATTTGTCACCTCGGCAAAAGTTCCTGATGATGTTGTCTATGCAATCACTAAAGAAGTATTTGACAATTTTGAAGATTTCAAGACCTTGCATCCAGCGTTTACGTCGCTCAGCAAAGAGGGGATGCTGAAAGGTCTCTCAGCACCCATCCATCCTGGTGCCATGAAGTATTTTAAGGAAGCCGGATTGCTGTAGCAGTTCTTTTCAAAAGAAGCAGATTACCTCTCAAAACACAGGCAATCTGGAAAAGCACAGGGAATCTGGATTGGATGTAGGAGCTCGCCCTGCGAGCGATTCAAGGTGTTGCCAGACCTGGAAAACCGCTCGCAAGGGGCGAGCTTCTCCAGTTCCATTTTGCACTGACCAGAGCTTCAGTGCTAATCATGTAAAAGAATGTTCGTTGATGGCGGGGCTATCTGATTTCGCTGGAATCCACGTAGGCGTAAGCGCTGTGTTTGTGGATGGATTCGAAGCTTTCAACGCTTGCAGAGAACCATCTGATGTTTTTGTCGGCAAGGGCAGCCACCGCCACCTTTCTCACAACGTCTTCCACAAACATAGGGTTTGCGTATGCTCTTTCGGTGACAAATTTCTCGTCCGGGCGTTTAAGCAATGCCCAGAGTTCGCATGATGCAGAGTCTTCGATCATGCGGATCAGATCTTCCATCCAGATAAACTTGGCAAATTTTACATTTAAGCTTACTTCCGCCCGCTGATTATGGGCACCAGCCTCACTGATCTCCTTTGAACAGGGGCAGAGAGAGGTGACAGGCACTGTGACGGAAAGAATGAAATCATCATCTGTGCCGATGCTTCCTGTAAAGGCACATTCATATTCCATAAGGCTGCGGGTTTTGGTGACCGGTGCTTCTTTTTCTATGAAATAGGGAAAGGACATCTCAAGGCGGGCACTTTTGGCTCCGAGCCCTTCTTTTACTTCTGCGAGAAGCCCGGGAAAGATGGTGGCACTCATCTCATCCATATATTTATTAAGAACTGATATAAATGTGTGGACGCAGCTCTCCCTGTTTTCACCAGGAAGACTTGCCTGCAGGGAAACGGTAGCGACGCTGTTCTGCAGACCGCCGTTTTTTTCCCGTATGCGTACCGGAATCTGAATATCTTTGATTCCAACGGACTTGATCTTCATTGCTGGTCAGCTGCGGAGCTGAGCGGAGTCGCGCACACCCAGTGATTTGTAGATTTCCTGGGTGGCAAGGGAGGAGTTGAGGGTGAAAAACTGAATCCCCCGTACACCGTTATCGAGAAGATCACGGATCTGCTCTGTTGCCCAGTGGATACCCACCTTTTCCACGTATTCATCATTTTCTGCACGATATACAGCTTTTAACAGACGGGCAGGGATTCGTGCACCCCCTGCAAGCTCAGCAGTGCGGATAAGACCGCTTTTGGTACTGACCGGCATGATTCCGGCAATGTTTGGAACATGAATACCTGCAAGTTCACACCGTTCGCAATAATCGTAAAAATCACGATTATCAAAAAAGAGCTGGGTGACGATATAGTCGGCACCGGCATCCACCTTCTCTTTTAAATGGTCAATTTCCTGCAGACGATTGGGAGTTGCAGGATGGCCTTCGGGAAAACCCGCCACACCCACACACATTTCAGGAAAATGTTTTTTAATATAGGTGACCAGGTCGGAGGCGTAGGTGAAATCGTCTTTTGAATGATCGAAATCGGGATTGTCTTTTGGCGGATCACCACGAAGGGCAAGGATGTTTTCAATCCCAGCCTCTCTGTATTTTTCGAGTATGGCGTGCATTTCTTCACGACTGCTGCCCACACAGGTCAGATGGGAGACGACTGTGATATCTGTCTGCTTTTTAATGCGGATAACAAGATCATGGGTCTTGTCACGGGTTGTACCGCCTGCACCGTAGGTTACACTCACATAGGAGGGATTCAGTGGCATCAGGTTGGAAATGGTGTCTAGCAGTCGATCGGCAGCCGCATCTTCTTTTGGAGGGAAAAATTCAAAACTAAAGGTTGTCTTGTGTTTTTCGAGCAGATCTTTAACAAGCATGGAGTTCTCTTGGATGAATTTTTATACGAAAGCTTTCCGGTAGCAAGAAGCACAGCTTCTACAATAAACTTTCAGGTTCGTGATGAGCACCAAAGCACAGTTATGTTGCATCGTATATAGGAGCTCGCCCCTGTGAGCGATTCAAGGTGTTGCCAGACCTGGAAAATCGCTCGCAGGGGCAAGCTCCTGCAGTTCCATTTTGCATTGATTAATCTGATATTTGGCGGGTATCATGTGCACGTTTTTCTGCAGCTGTTGGGTCATGGTGAACAGCACGCAATAATTTTGTAAAGTGTTTACACTTTTTTGCGGCTTTCGACAACTGGAAACAAGGATTCTTACGGTTGAGGGACGGTTTCCCCATCTTTTTGTATGCTTTTCTGTATTTTCGTTGTAGACTGCAGAATTCAATTTCACCGATTGGCAATGGTTTGTATAAGAACTATGGATGATAAAGTAAAACAGGTTCGTATAGATAAGTGGCTGTGGGCTGCCCGCTTCTTTAAAACCAGAGGGCTGGCGTCAAAAGCAGCTTCCGGAGGCAAG
>JANTGG010000031.1 GCA_024763035.1 Desulfocapsa sp.
GATTGGTAAACACCCTGTCTGTGCTGCCCACCTCAATCAGATCACCGAGATGAAAATAGGCAGTACGCTGGGAAACCCGTGCCGCCTGCTGCATGTTATGGGTAACAATGACAATGGTATACTGTTCCTGCAGCTCAGAAATCAAATCTTCAACCGTGGCGGTGGCGATGGGATCCAGGGCGGAGCAGGGCTCATCCATCAGGATCACTTCCGGGCGTACGGCTATTGCCCGGGCAATACACAAGCGCTGCTGCTGCCCGCCGGAGAGACCTGTTCCAGGCTGATCCAGCCTGTCTCGAACCTCCTTCCACAGACCCGCTTTTTTCAATGAACTCTCAACAATAGCATCGATTTCCCCCCTGCCAAAGGCAAGCCCGTGAATCCTGGGACCGTAGGCAACATTGTCATAGATGGACTTTGGAAAGGGGTTCGGCTTTTGAAAGACCATACCCACCTGGGCACGCAGGGGCACCACATCCACAGATTTATCATAGATATCCAATTCATCCAGCCGTATATCTCCACTCACCCGACAGGTGCCTACGGTGTCATTCATCCGATTGAGACAACGCAGGAAAGTGGATTTGCCGCAACCGGAAGGACCGATCATCGCCAGCACCTCGTTACGTCCCACATCGATGGAGACATCTCTGATGGCATGCTTTTCCCCGTAATAGACATTCACATTCCTGCAGGTCATGCGGGCATCATCCACAAACTGTGTACCAACAGTTTCACACCCTTCTTCCAGATCTGCTTTTTCGTCAGCTTTCATGTTTCCTTCAGCAAAGACCCCTGCTGCAGGCAGAAGAGCATGATTCATATCAAGTACTGCAGCCACTGATTCCATATTTCAACCCAAACGCTCAACACCATCTTTTCATAAAGGAGCTTATCCCTGCGAGCGATTTTGCAGTGGATAAGCTCATGTCCGGATACCCGGCTATCCACTACCTTATTTCAGAACAAGTGTTTTCAGACTCCTGATGTCCGCAGCAAATGCTTTTCGTTCTTTCTCCGGCATGGGGATAAGCCCCTTGTCGGACAAATACCCCTCTTCACCCCACGCCTTATCACTGCTGAACTCCGCCAGATAGTTTTCCATGCCGGGAACAACACCCACATGGGCCTTTTTCACATAAAAGTAGAGGGGACGGGACACCGGATATTTTCCGGCGGCAATATTCTCAAAGGTCGGTTCTTCTCCATCCACCAGCGAGCCCTGAATCCGATCCCCGTTCTGATCGAGAAAGCTGAACCCGAAGATACCGATACTCCTGGAATTGGCGATGAGTTTCTGGACGATCAGATTATCATTTTCTCCAGCCTCAATATACGCGCCGTCTTCACGAACAGTATGACAGACCGATTTGAAATATTTTTTGTCTGTTTTCTTCAAAGCTTTAATCCAGTCGATTTTCTTGCAGCCTCCCTCCATGGCAAGTTCCACAAAGGCATCACGGGTACCAGACGTTGGGGGAGGACCGAGAACTTCTATTTTTTTGGCAGGAAGTGCAGGGTTCACATCCTGCCAGGTGGTATAAGGGTTGGCGACCAGTTTCCGGCTGCCGTCGGGGCTTGGAACTTCTTTGGCAAGTGCCAGAAAAATATCCTTTTTACTCAGCTTCATACGTTCCGCCTTATTAGAGTTGGCAAGAACGATTCCATCATAGCCGATCTTCACTTCAACGATTTCATCTACCCCGTTTTTCAGACATTTTTCATACTCAGACATCTTTATCCGCCGGGACGCATTGGTGATATCAGGCGTCTCAATGGTGGTACCGGCACAAAAGAGCTTCATACCGCCACCGGAACCGGTTGATTCAATCTTCGGGGTCTTAAACATTCCTCCCTTGCCGAAATGCTCCGCCACAGTGGTGGCAAAAGGGTACACCGTGGAAGAACCCACCACTGCAATATAATCCCTTCCTGACGCTGCCTGGGAAACCACCGTTGAACAAAGCAGCAGTATACCGGCTGTTACCGCCAATCCTTTTTTAAACATTTTTCTCTCCTTTTTTTTATGCTGTTAAAACACCCAATGGTGTCATAGATTCTTTTTTTGCTGCTGTCGTACTCGTGTCCTCACACCCTGCTACCACCTGCGTTCAAAACGCTTGCGCAGAAACACTGCCACCGCATTCATGGAAATCAGAAAGGCGAGAAGCACCATAATGGCGGCTGAAGTCCGCTCCACAAATGCCCGCTCGGGTGAATCCGCCCAGAGATAGATCTGTACCGGCAGGACCGTCGAAGGATCTGTCACCGCTCCCGGCACATCCACAATAAAGGCAACCATTCCGATCATAAGCAGGGGGGCTGTTTCTCCCAGTGCCTGTGCCATGCCGATAATTGTCCCGGTCATCATGCCCGGCATGGCGAGGGGCAGCACATGATGGGTGATCGCCTGCATCTTTGATGCTCCCACCCCAAGGGCAGCCTCCCGAATGGAAGGAGGCACGGATTTCAGAGATGCCCTGGAGGCAATAATAATGGTGGGCAGTGTCATAAGGGTAAGCACCAGTCCTCCCACCAACGGTGCAGAGCGCGGCATACCGAACACATTGAGAAAGACAGCAAGACCAAGCAGCCCGAAGACAATGGATGGCACTGCTGCCAGATTATTAATGTTTACCTCAACCAGATCCGTCCATCTGTTTTTTGGTGCAAATTCTTCAAGATAGACGGCTGTTGCCACTCCCACCGGAAAGGAGAGGAGAAGCGTTACCGCAAGGGTGAAGAAAGAACCGACAAGTGCCCCCCGAATTCCGGCAAGCTCAGGCTCCCTTGAATCTCCTGCAGTAAAAAAGGTCACGTTAAATTTTTTTTCCAGCTGCTTTTCGGCAATCAGACTATCGATCCAGCCAATCTGCTTATCATTTAAACGTCGTTCATTTTCGGGAAGGTCACGATTGACATTTCCCTTCATGAACATATCGACCTCATCATCAGCAGGCAGCCAGATGGATTGGCTTGTACCGATCAACGAACTGTCTTTCCTCACCATTTCCTGCAGGGTGAAGGCTGCGCCCGTACTTATCAGTTTATAGAGGTTTCTCTTGTCACTGCGTCCTTTCACCTCCGGAAAGCGGCTGCGCATAGCCTTCTTCACCAGAGCCCCGTAATTGACTGCGGCGAGGCTGTCCACAGCGAACAGTTCCTGATCAAAGTGCACATCAAGCAGCACTTCGGTCTGCCAGAACGCTGACCAGCCGTTACTGATGATGGCAGCAAACAAAAGCCCCAGAAATCCAATGCTCAGTAAAACTGCCCCCAGCCCGCAGCGTCGAAACCACCGCTCCCGCCGATACCGTTTACTGATATTCCTGTTAATCAGATCCATGCTGCTCTCTGTTATCGTATCCACACCATCCCTCCATCCACTTCAAAAGCAAAAGCCGGCACCTGAAATCCACTGCCCCGACCGCTACTCATATTCTTCCCGATACCGCCTGACAATGTATAGAGCCACCACGTTTAGAATCAATGTTACAATAAAAAGCAGCAGTCCCAGGGCAAAGGCCACAAGGGTTTTGGGGCTGTCAAACTCCTGATCCCCGACAAGCAGGGTCACAATCTGCACGGTTACAGTGGTTACCGCCTGCAGCGGATTTGCTGTTAAATTGGCTGACATACCCGCCGCCATCACCACAATCATGGTCTCACCAATGGCACGGGATGCAGCAAGCAGCACACCGCCGACTATGCCCGGCAGAGCCGCCGGAATAACAACATTCACAATTGTTTCACTCTTCGTTGCCCCAAGCCCGTAGGAACCGTCACGCATTGCCTGGGGAACCGCATTGAGCACATCATCAGACAGTGACGAGACAAAGGGAATAATCATAATCCCCATGACCAGTCCGGCAGCAAGAGCACTCTCCGATGAAACTCCAAGCCCGAACAGTTCCCCGCTCTGCCGAACAAAGGGAGCAACCACCAGAGCTGCAAAAAATCCATAGACCACCGTGGGGACACCTGCCAGGATCTCCATGATCGGCTTTGCCCAGGCACGCACCCGGGCACCGGCATATTCCGAAAGATAGACAGCAGACATCAGCCCGAGGGGAACTGCTACAGACAGAGCAATTCCTGAGATCATAAACGTTCCCGCAAGTACCGGTACTGCCCCGAAAGTCCCGGAGCTGCCTGCCTGATCGGCACGCATCGCCATCTGCGGGCTCCACTTGGTCCCGAAGAGGAAATCGGTCACCGGAATATGCTGGAAAAAGCGGATGGATTCAAAAAGAACAGAGAGGACAATGCCCACGGTTGTGAGAATCGCTATGGTTGAACAGCAGATAAGCACGAGCTGGATGATACGCTCCACATGATTTCTCGCCCGCATCTCAGGCCGTATCTTCATATAGGAAAAAGATGCTGTAAAAAGAGCTGTCCCGAACATCACCACAGCAAGAGCATTGTCTGCCATCTGCTGCATGCCAAGATACTGTCCGGCAGCCTGTTCCAGCACGGGATCGATATCTCTCGCCGCCACATGTCCTGCCACCAGATTCCGCAGATCATTCACCAGCAGATTCATCTTATCCGGGGAAAGATCCTGCATGGCGTCCGGCAGCGTTCCAAGGGCTGCTGCAGTGAGAATGGAATCGGCAAAACACATCCAGAAGGCGAAGATGCAAAGGGCGGGCAGAACACAGCAGATACCAATCAGCATCCCGTAATATCCCGGCTGGGAATGAAGTGTTCTCCCCGTCTGTTTTCCCTGTACAGCAAGGGACAGAGCACGTTTTTTCCCCTGCATATAGGCAAGCATACTGAAACCGAGCAGGGCAGGGAGCAGGATTGTCGGCGACATCTCAGTTTCCCTCCCCGCGGACAATCTTTCCTTCCACCAGGTAGATTACCTCTTCGGCAATATTGGTGATCCGGTCACCGATCCGTTCGAGATGACGGGCAAGAAGGTAGAGATTTACCAGACATTTGGCATGCCCGGGCTCTTCATTAAGTTCCCGGGTAACATCCCGATATGCCTTGTTACGCAGCCTGTCCACCTGTTCATCTTCAAGAAAAATATCACGGGCAAGATCGGCGTCTTCTGTGACCAGAGCATCCAGTCCCAGTTTAAACATCTGCTGTACCTTCATCCCCATCGGCTGATAGTCAATTCCGAAAGAAAGACTGGACTCCTTACTGATCGTCTGCACCCGCTTGGCTATGTTCACTGCGATATCTGCGATCCGCTCCAGCTCGTTATTGATTTTGATAACCGCTATAAGAAAGCGTAGATCTCCTGCAACCGGCTGATGCAGAGCGAGAATTTTAAGACATTCCTCCTCCACCTCAATCTCCATATCATCAATTTCCCAGTCGGATCTGATGATTTCATCCAGGAGTTCACTGTCCCGTGTCTGCATTGCCAGACACGCCTTCTGCAGCCGGTCTTCAACAAGCGAACCAAGAACCATAAACTTCTTTTTCAGGTTATCCACTTCCCTGTGAAATGTGAGCTGATGCGCCACCTATTTCTCCCCTTATATTCCTATTATTCCCAATAACGTAACTGTTGTATCTTCTGAACGCCTTTTCAAATACGTTCAGAAATTCGCGAACCTTGGAACATTCAATATTTGCGCACACTAGAACCCATCCACTTTAGGTTTTGATTAGAGTTTTATTAGGATTGTGTTAGGACGCCATTTTTCCTTGCAAGGAGCAGAGAGAACTGTAGGATTAGGCTCATAAAAAAATGACGGAACACCTTCATAGGGGAAAGAGAGTGGAGAAATCTACTATCCTGGTCGTTGAAGACGACGCGGATATTCAGCAGCTTGTCAGCTATAATCTGATCAAATCAGGCTTCAACGTCACCTGTGCAGATTCGGGCGAGGAAGCCCTTGAGATCCTTGCCGCAGAAGAGTTCTCTCTGATTATTCTCGACCTGATGCTGCCGGGAAAGAACGGTTTTGAGATCTGTGCCCTTATTCGCGCCAGAGAAAATGCTTCACAGCCGCCCATTATCATGCTCACTGCCAAAAGCGAAGAGGACGATATCGTCAGCGGTCTCTCCTGCGGTGCCGATGATTATGTGACTAAACCCTTCAGCCCCCGGGTCCTTATTGCCCGGATACAGGCTGCCCTGCGGCGGAAAGCGGAAACCGCACCAATGGAGTCCGAAGATGAGCAGGAGTCGCTGTCCATCCATTCCATGGTAATTCATCGCGGACGCCATGAGGTAAGGGTTGCCGGAAAAGCGGTACACCTGACTGCCACTGAGTTCACCATTCTGGAACAACTCTGCAGCCGTCCCGGCTGGGTCTATACCCGTCAGCAGATCATTGATACAATTCGTGGTTATGATTACCTGATTACGCCCCGTGCGGTGGATGTGCAGATATTCGGGCTGAGAAAAAAACTGGGAGATGCCGGCTCCTGCATCGAAACCGTTCGCGGTATCGGCTACCGCCTGAAAGAGTAAATCATGAAAAACAGACGTTTCTTCTGGCAGATATTTCCCGCCGTCCTCCTTATTATTGTCGGCTCTATTATTGTCAGCAACTGGTACGGAAGCAGTATGATCCGTTCCTTTTACTATCAGACAATGGAAGAGGACATCAAGGCCAGGGGACTGCTTCTTCGGGAACATATATTGTATCTTCTCGCCGAACAGCCCAATCAACTGCAGCAATTCTGCCGGGAAAACGGGAGGGCTGCCAAGACACGACTCACCGTTATTACAACTAAAGGCACGGTTCTCGCCGACTCCAATGAAGATCCTGCGCAGATGGACAATCATCGGAATCGTCCGGAAATTGCCTCTGCCAGAATCGGCGACACCGGGATTTCCATTCGTCACAGTAAAACCCTGAACCAGAACATGCTTTACATCGCCATCCCCCTTGAAGAGAACAAACCTCTGACAACGGTGCTGCGACTCTCAGTCCCTGTAACATCACTGAACACAGTTCTTTCCACCATCGGCAAAAAGATCCTTCTCGGTACGATTCTAATTGCCCTGATTGCCGCCATGCTCTCCTATTTTTTCTCCCGCCGCATCGCCAATCCCCTGGAAAAAATGCGCCATGGAGCAGAACTGCTGGCAAACGGTGAAAGCGATCAGCCCATCCTTATGGATGACTCAAACAACTCAAAAGAAATTACCGAATTATCTCATTCCCTGAACAACATGGCGCAACAGATCAGCAGCCGCCTGAACACCATTATCGAACAACGCAATGAACTGGAAGCGGTGTTCAGCAGCATGACCGACGGGGTACTCGCCATTGCTGCAGATCATAAGATTATCCGTATCAACCGTGCCGCCGCCGACTTCTTTCAAATAGATGCCGATGTTGTTCAGTCCGTTCCCTTTGAGGGCGTTATCCGCAATCAACAGCTGCAGCGTTTTTTTAACGAAGCACTCCACGAGACAGACAGTTCTGAACGGAAACTGACCCTTACCGAAAAAGGAGAACAGATAAGCCTCCGCTGTAAAACCCACCCGCTCTATAACGGAGAAGAAGAACGCCTGGGCAGCCTGGTGGTAATGAACAATATGACCCGGATGAACCAGCTGGAAAATATCAGACAGGATTTTGTGGCAAATGTCTCCCATGAACTGAAAACCCCCATCACCGCCATTCGCGGCTATGTGGAGACCCTGCTTGACGGGACCATGGAAAATGAACCGGAAGAGGCGAAGCGATTCCTGCAGATAATCCACAGGCAGGGTGTGCGTCTCGATGCCATCGTGGACGATCTGCTCACCCTTGCCCGTATAGAAGAGACCGGCGAAAAGAATGACATGCCCATGCGAAGGGAAGCGATTGCCCCCATCCTGGAGACCGCCCTGCAGACCTGTCTGGTAAAGGCAAAGCAGAAACAGATCCGGATCGACATTCTCTGCCCTGCTCCTCTTACAGCCCGGGTAAACCGTCCCATGCTGGAACAGGCCGTGATCAACCTGCTCACCAATGCTGTCCGCTACAGTCCGGAACAGTCGCAGATTCGCATCCTGGCAGAAGAAACAGGATATACAAATCTGCACAATCAACTGATGATAAGCGTGGAAGATCAGGGTCCCGGTATAGAGAAGCAACATCTGCAACGAATCTTTGAACGATTCTATCGCTGCGACAAGGCACGGAGCCGCAAAGACGGCGGGACGGGTCTGGGACTTGCCATTGTCAAACACATCAGCGAGTCTCACAGAGGCACAGTGGAAGTCACAAGCTGGCCGGGAAAGGGATCTGTCTTCAGAATAGTCATCCCCTCAAGCCCACAACGTACACTCGCCTGATGTGTATCTGTGGGCTCATTCATGACCATGCAGATTCAGCCAGACCTGCGTGACAGGGGAACTCACTCCCGCGAGCGATTCTATTGTGAGGTCAAATCCTGAAACGAACATCTACGATTCATACAGGGCATCCGTCTTGGCAGCAGCAATAAAATCATTGACATGCAGACCGCCAATGATATGCGACCACCAGCTCACATCCACATTCCCCCACTCCGTTACCAGCTGCGGATGATGTCCCTCTTCCTCTGCCATTTCTCCAACTTTCACGGTAAATGCCAGTGCCTGCTTGAAATTTTTAAAAGAAAAGCTCCTTTTCAGCTGTCGTACTTCGTCAGTGGTGACAATATTCCACTCCGGAATCTGGGCTATAAGATGTACGATCTGCTCTTCCGTGGCAAGGGGGGCATCTTTACGACAGGCTTCGCATTTCTGATTGGTCAATATAAATTCCATGAATCTCTCCTCTTATTTTTTTCTGATTTTTTCCCGGACAAGCAGCCACTTTGCCACTGCTGCCACCAGTTCATCCTCATGTTCTGACAGTGCATGATCGCCGTCGGGGATTTCCTGCTGCGTATATCGGGCAGACAAAAGCACCCTGCGTTCCCGTGCATAGCCGGCATCTCCTGCACCGCCGTCTTCCCCCCAGATATCAAGGACCGGGATACGGATCTTCTGCAGATTCAAAAGACAGCTGAAGGGCAAACCGTTATTGTTCAGCATCCCCACTCCCACAAAACCATCGACTGCAGGTCCGGAACTGCCGGCAAGGCATGCCGTTGCCATACGCGAGCCCAGACTGTGGGCAATGAGATAGATTGTACCCACCCCTTCCCCCCGGAGAAAACGAACGGCCCTGTTTATATCTTTGCAGGCAACGGGGAAATCCTCACGATACGCATCAAGAGCCTTCCTGCCCCCCGGCATCTGCAGGGAGAGCGTGTGAAAGCCATACTGCCTGTTGAGTTCAATGCGCAGCGGCCCGACCACATAGGAGTCAGGATTGCCGCCCTTTCCATGGCAGAGGATAATGCCGACTTCAGAGTTCTGTCCCCTTTCATACTTCCAGGATTCGGCACTGGCCGGGGAAGAGAACAGAGCAAGAAAGAGGCAAATCAGGACACAATGAACAACAGGCATCATATAGGGTTTACTCCGGTTCAAAAACTAAAACTGGTGAGCGGTAAGCCGGCATAAGTCTCTTACTTATGTTTGTAACACAATGATATTAAATTGAGTCAGACCTTGCAGAAAGCATAAAACATCTGGTACAAACGAACTCAATGACACACCTGTTATGATAGTTCTTTCAAAGGAAAAAATCAAAATATAACGCTGAAAACCGGAATATATGTGGATGCTGAAAACATCAGGCTCTGCGGCGGATACGGGATGCGGTACGATGTTTTAGTGGATCTTGCCAACCGCGGACAATCCCTGATGCTGCGGGCAAACTCCTATCTCGCCGAAGACCGGGAACGCACCAGAGACGACAGAGAGTACCGGCTGAAACTCTATCGGTATCACGACATCCTGCGCCAGTGCGGCTTCAAGGTAATTAAAAAATATGTGAAACACTTTGTGGATGATGAGGGCATTCTCACCACCAAGGCAAATGCGGACATGGATCTTGCCATAGACGCTCTGCTGCAGGCAAGAAACCTTGACCGCATTATCCTCCTCACCGGTGACGGCGATTTCATCCGTCTGGTACAGGCTCTGCAGAATATGGGCTGCCGGGTGGAAGTCATCGCCTTTAACAATGTGAGCAATGACCTCAAGGAAGAGGCGGACAGCTATCTTTCCGGTTTTCTCATTCCCGGACTGCTGCCCATTCAAAACGGCAGCAATGAATGGCAGCGCGGCTTCCCCATTAATTATAATCCCGACCGGGGGTTCGGCTTTATGCGCTACTTCACCATGCAGGAGCATGGACTGCAGGCGGAAAGCATCTTCTTTCACTGTTCAAAGGCAACGGTATCAGCTGACACCCTCTTTCTGGACTCCAACAATATCTTTGAATTCAGAGTGGTGAACAATCCGGCAAACGACAACAAAACCGAAGCCTGGGATATTCGCTCAATCGATGAGATACAACCGGGGAAATAATCATGGCAAATCCTTTTCAGGACCAGCTGCTGAAAGCCGGGCTGGTCAGTAAAAAACAGGCCGGCAAGGTAAAACGTGAAAAGCATCAGGAACGCAAGCAGAACAGGAAGCAGCCCCAATCTGCATTAAGCAGCAAAGTCCGCAAGGAACAACTGGCAAAGGCGGAACAGAACCGACAACTCAACCTGAAAAAAAGTGCCGAGCAAAAAGAGCAGGAGAAAAAAGCTCAGGTGCGGCAGCTTATCGAGCAGAACCAGCTCGAACTCGACGGGCGCGGAGAAGCATATCACTTTGTAAAAGAGAAGAAAATCCAACGGATCTTTGTCTCCGAAGAGATGGCGGAACAACTCAGCCGAGGGCAGCTGGCGATTGTTACCGTAAACGACCACTTTGCTGTTGTACCCGCAAAAACCGCCAGGCAGATTCGCGAACGCTGCAAAGAGACGGTTCTCGCCTTTCACGAGGGATAAGACCTGCCCCTTAACAGGCAACAACTAGACAGCCATGAAGATCACCACATTCAGCGATACTCATATGCTGCACCGGCACGTGCATATCCCGGACGGGGATATCCTTATCTTTGCCGGAGATATGGCAGTATGCAGAACCATACAGGATGTTGCCGGATTTAATAAATTTTTGAGCAGTTTTCCCCATACCCACAAAATCGTCATCGGCGGCAACCATGATCATCTGCTGGCAGAAAGCCCTGAACTCGGACGTAAACTGTTACAGGACGTCCATTACCTACAGGATGAAGAACTGATTATCGAGGGGATCAAATTCTACGGTTCTCCCTGGCAGCCGACCTTCAACACCGCCGCCTGCGACGCATTTGCCCTGCCCCGGGGTGATGCCATGCGCAGGAAATGGCAGCTTATCCCGGACGACACCGATGTTCTTATCACCCACGTTCCGCCCTGCGGTATCATGGATGAAGACGGCGGTATTTCCCACGGCTGTTCCGATCTTTTACAGACGGTGCAGCGCATCTCCCCACGCTTCCATATTTTTGGGCATATCCACAATCACAATGGTACAAAAAAGATCGGTGCGACCACCTTTATCAACAGCAATGTAAAGGGGAAGAATGGACTTGTCCGGCCTGCTCTCACATTTGATTTTCATTGATGACAGGGCTATACTTCTCCTGACTTCAACATTTACCCCATTCCCCTCTTCACGGAGTATCAAATGGCAGACCAACAGCAGCAGATCCTGATCGGCGGCAACAAAACCGGCAAAAAAATATTTCTGAACCCCGCCATGGCAAACAGACACGGGCTTATTACGGGGGCGACGGGAACAGGAAAAACCGTAACCCTGCAGCTGCTTTCGGAGGCGTTCTCCGAACTTGGAGTCCCTGTGTTCTCCGCAGATGTGAAAGGGGATCTTTCCGGGATTGCCAAGGCTGGGAAAGCCCATCCGAAAATCAGCGAACGGCTGCAGCATATCGGTATCAGCGATCATTCCTTTGCCGCCTGCCCTGTTCTTTTCTGGGATATCCTTGCAAAAACCGGGCATCCGGTTCGCACCACCATTTCAGAAATGGGGCCGGTGCTCCTTGCCAACCTCCTTGACCTGAACGACACTCAGACCGGAATTCTCCACGTTGCCTTTGCCATGGCAGATGACCAGGGACTCCTCCTCCTTGACCTGAAAGACCTTACCTCCATCCTCAACTGGCTGGTGGACAACAGAAAAGAGCTTTCCAGGGAATACGGCAACATTGCAAGCCAGAGTGTCTCCGCAATTCAGCGAAAACTGCTGGTGTTAAAAGAATCCGGTGGGGATATGTTTTTTGCAGAACCGGGTCTGGATATCAATGACCTTATGCACTCCGATTTCTCAGGCAAGGGAGTGGTCAGCCTGCTCGATGCCTCTTCCCTCTATTCCAACCCGAAGATATACTCCACGTTCCTCCTCTGGCTGCTCTCTGAGATGATGGAGGATCTGCCGGAGCGCGGCGACAGTCCGCTGCCGAAGCTGATCTTCTTTTTTGATGAAGCCCACCTTCTCTTTAAGAATGCTCCCAAAGCACTGGTGGAGCGGATAACCCAGGTCGTGCGCCTGATTCGTTCCAAGGGTGTGGGCATTTTTTTTGTCAGCCAGTATCCAAACGATATTCCCGATGAAGTCCTGGGACAGCTTGGCTGTCGGATACAGCACGGACTACGGGCCTTTACCCCGAAAGATCAGAAGGCGGTTCGCGTGGCTGCCCGGACATTTCGTCAGAATCCGGAGATTGACACCGAAAAGACAATCACGGAGCTGGGCGTGGGAGAGGCACTGGTGTCAACACTTGATCCAAAGGGCAGACCAACCATGGTGGACTGGTGTCTGCTTGCCCCGCCTCACTCACAGATAGGTCCACTGGCAACCGATGAAAAGGCAGGAATTATGGAACGATCTCCCCTGAAAGGTCGTTATGACAGTCCGGTGGACAGAGAATCAGCATACGAACTGTTGATTGCAAGAGAAGAAATACTGCAGCAGAAACGGCAGGACGCAGCAGAAGAATTGGCACGGGAAAAAGCAGCAGTCAAAGCAGAACGCCAGAAGACAAAAACCGCAGGCAGACGGCGGCAGAGTCCCTGGGAATCCATGTTCAAATCAGCTGCCAGAAGTATCGGCTCACAGATTGGACGATCCATTGTGCGTGGACTGCTTGGCTCAATTATAGGGAAAAGACGATGAACAGCAAGCCTCCTCCATGCCCCGGCTGCAGCGGGACCGGACAGATCCATTTCTTCGGTGGAGTCAGCCGTTTTCAGTTCTCCTATGAAGAATGTCCCGAATGCTGCGGCACCGGCATTCTCGATCTGCCGGCGGACAACGGCACCGGGCTTGCCGATATTGCAGCGGTAAGTGAAAAGTTCCTTGCAAGCCTTTCCGAAATCCTGACCACTGCCCTGGTAAATGGAGAAACAATACGCTTGAGAGGTTTCGGCAGTTTCAGCAGGCAACAGAATGCAAACGGGAAATATTCCATTCGTTTCCTACCCGCCCGAAACCTCCTGCAATAACTGCCGCAGCACTGTTTCTTATCAGGAATTCTTCTTGCTTTTCTTATCCTCCCCCCATATACTTTTTCATGATTAGCAGTCAAGCTCAGGTCAATGCAAAATGGAACCGTAGGTGCTCGCCCCTGTGAGCGATTTCCCAGGTCTGGCAACACCTTGAATCGCTCGCAGGGGCGAGCTCCTACATCCAATCCAGATCAACTGTGCTTTGATGGTAGTCATTTACTTTTTTACAATCAGCAGTAAAACTCAGACACATGCAAAATGGATCTGCAGGAGCCCGCCCTATGAGCGCTTCTCCAGTCCTGCAACACCTTGAATCGCCTGCAGAGGCACGATCCCGCTATTATTTAACCCATCATCCGGAGATAACGTAACCATGTGGAAAATCAATGTAGACAAGGAAAAATGCACCGGCTGCGGAGAATGTGTGGAGAACTGCCCCGGGGAAGTCTATGAACTTATCGACGGAAAGGCGACCCCCACCAATTCCGAGGAATGCCACGGCTGTCAGACATGCGTCGAACTCTGTGACGAAGACGCGGTTAGCGCGGAAGACGAATAATTCTTATTCCTTTTCCCTTTACAAAATACTACCCGGTGGTAATATGTGTTACATATCCATCTGTTTTTAAACAAACACTCGACCATTGGGAACCCCGTTGAAATATTCTTTCCTCTTCTCCTTCGGACTCGGATGTGCCTGGCTACTCAGTCCGGAGTCTCTGGTAACAGCAGGAAACCTTGCAGGAAAGCTCGGCTGCTTATCACTTGTCTTCATTGTACTGGTATTGCTGCTCTTCATCTTCTGCAACCGACTTTTACATCATCCGCAGCTGCCTGACTCCCCAGACAAAGAATTCCTCATTCTCCGTTCTGCTCTGGGAAATATTCCTGCAACCGCCCTTAGCCTTGTCTCCTGCCTGCCGCTGACGATCCTTGCTGCAACTGCTCTGTTTGTCACTTCAGGCTATACATTTAATGAGGTTTTCCTGTACTGGTTTCCAAACTTCGGCTTTGCCTTTCTGCTCCTTGCATGCCTCACCATCCTGCAGATCCTCCCGGAACAGTACAGTTATCGGGCACAAACACTTTTTATGATCCTCACTGGAGGCGGACTTCTTTTCCTCTCTCTTTACGCAATAGCCGGGACAGAGGCATCTGCAGCAGACCTTTTCCATAAGCCTGCATCCTTTTCCCCTGCCGATCCGGCACTCTTTCTTCCTGTCTTTACAGGAATCACTCTGGTCCATGAAAAATATAGCGCAAACGTGGTTATGGTCTTTGGAACAACACTATTTATCCTCTGGATTATCGCCTCCATGCTCTATGTATCACCCGAACGTCTTGCGAGTTCAACCATACCCTATATGACAGCAGCCAGAAAAATCATGGGAGAGCCGGGACGACAGCTTATGGGGCTTGTGGTCATAAGCGGTTCCTGTGCTGCAGTCAATGCCCTTATGCTGCTCAGCAGACAGATGTTTACCCACATCTCGCCTGCTCTCCTGCCTGTGAAAAGCAGGCGCTGGCTGCTTCCCCTTTTTACAGGCAGCTGTACAGGAATACTAATGGCAACAGGACTTGCTGGTGATGAGGCACTGGAAACGCTTCTGCATAGCGGGCTAATCCTCTGGCTCAGCTACTACCTGATTCTCTGCTGCTCTGCCCTGTCGTGGCTGAAGAAAAACTCCGGAACAGCTATGCTTCCTTCCTGTCTGCCTCCTCTTTTCCTCACAGGCGGACTGCTCAGCCTGATTTTTGGTAGTCCTGCGAGGACAGAGACAATTTTGCACATTTTTTTCGCAATCAGTGCGGCTGCCCTGGTGGCTGCCGTCTGGTTTTTTATCAATAAAAAACAGATCACCACCTCAAAGGAGACAACTGTATGAAAAGACTACTCGTCCTTATGTCATTCTTTCTGTTTATCGGCACACTCCCTGCTTTTGCGGCAGATGCCCCGCTGATATCAAAAGATGAACTCAAAGCAAAAATTGGAACTACCGGCATAAGCATACTCGACGTACGTTCCGGAAGAGATTGGAGCTCCAGCGAATTTAAGATTAAAGGAGCGATCCGTGCCTCCGGCAAGGATTATGATAAATGGTCTAAAGACTACAGCAGGGATCAGACTCTGGTGCTCTACTGTGCCTGACCCAATGAAGCAACAAGTGCCAGTCTGGCACGAAGATTACTAAATGATGGTTTCACAGACGTATCCGCATTAAAGGGCGGCTGGCGGGAATGGTTCCGTGCCAAATACCCGGTGGAAGAGAAATAGATGTCCCTGCTGCTGGCTGCAGACATAGGTGGCACAAAAAGCGATCTGGCACTGTTTGATCTTGCCGGAGAAGCAATGGAGCCCCAGTTTGCTCAACAGTACAAAAACAGCGAATTTGCAAACTTCGACCAGATTCTTGCAGATTTCCTGGACACTTCCAGACAACCGGATTACGGCTGTCTGGGAGTTGCCGCAGTGGTGCGCAACGGCGAAGCCCGACTGACCAACCTTGACTGGGTGTTGAAAGCCCGGCATCTGCAGGATGCCTTCAACATCAGGCAGATTCATCTGATTAACGATCTGACAGCCGTCTGCAGTTCACTGCCTCTCCTACATGAAGAAGATCTCTTTCAAATCCAACAGGGGAGTCCTGAGAAAGATGGTGTGCTGGCAGTAATTGCTCCGGGAACGGGTCTTGGAGAGGGATACTGTGTTAACCGGGAATCCTTTTTCTTTCCCCGGGGAACAGAAGGCGGACACTGTGACTTTGCTCCCTTAAACCGGGA
Organism: Desulfocapsa sp.; assembly: GCA_024763035.1. Classification (GTDB taxonomy): domain Bacteria; phylum Desulfobacterota; class Desulfobulbia; order Desulfobulbales; family Desulfocapsaceae; genus Desulfocapsa. The sequence continues at coordinate 16,186 of JANTGG010000031.1, forward strand.
ACAGGTGGAAATTCTTTACTACCTGCAGCACAGATATCCTGCAGTCAGCTACGAGCTCCTCTGTTCCGGCAAGGGCATCCCCAATATTTTTGATTTCTACACCTCCACCGGTCACACCCGTGACGTGGAACGCTTCAAACGAATCCAACAGGCAGATGACAGGACCCCCTTGATTGTGGAAGGAGCAACCACCAGTCCGACCTGTCCACTCTGCGAAAAAACACTCTCCGTTTTTCTGGGAATTCTCGGTGCCGAAGCCGGCAACCTTGCCCTGAAAAATTATGCCACCGGCGGCCTTTTTATCGGCGGCGGCATCCTGCCCCGTATTATTGACGCTGTCTCCTTTGCCCCCTTTCTCCACGCCTTTCAAAATAAAGACAAAATGGAGAAACTGATGCAGAGCATCCCCATCCATCTGATTACAAAAAAGCAATCCGCCCTACTCGGTGCTGCCAATTACGGTCGCCATCATTTTCTGCCGGACAGCAGCAGGCAGTAGCACTCTAAACACTCACATTCCCTGCGTTATTGACCTTTCCTGCACCTACACTGAATGGTTACAAAAAAACTACCAATACTATTTCACTTTATCTATCCACTTGTGATACAATTTTCCAAGTGGGCGGCATCAAAGCACAGCTAATCTGGATTTAATGCAGGAGCCCGCCACTTTTCAGGACCTCACTCCTGAAAAGCTGTAATAAAAAAGCACGAATACAATATCAAATGCTTATGCACAGAAGCAGATAGCGTTGCACGAAACCTTCGATACACTCACATCCATCATGGGGATACTGAAAAGAGTAGTTGATTACCTTTATCACCGGTGAAAAATATTTGGAGTCTGAATGAATTCCTTATCGTTAAAATTTAAAATAATGGGAATGATCGCTCTGCCGGTCATTCTTCTCTGTCCTGTTTTTTTCTACATCTATACCGACGGCACCAACGCATTAAAAGATGACCGCAATGCAACCATGCACATTGGTGACACGATTGCTCTTAACGGTGCAATATCGAGCCAGCAGCCGATTCTGGAAAAAGCGGTCACCAACGTCCTGAACACCGACGAAACTGTTACGTTTCTGACTGCCCCTCAAAATGCAGAAGCCCGCATGGTACTCGATGGCCTGTTTCTCTCTCTGCAGGAAGAAAATATTACCCGGTTCCTGCTCTATGATGCCAACTTCAAAATTCTGATGCAGCAGGCGGATGATCTCTCCCCTTACTCAACTACGCTTCCAGAAAATCTGCTGCCGCTCTTTAAAAAAGCTGCTGATGATTTTGAGTTCCATTATTTTTTCCGGGGTCCAAAAGAAGCTTCCGAATCCTTTGCGGCATCGTACAATGTTGTCACTGTCATCACCGACGATGATGACAACATCATCGGCTATGTGGAGCTCGCCCTTGATTCTACTCTCTGGGTCAATCAGATAGCAGAGTTAACCACAAATGCTGTTATGCTCTACGACACCTCTCAGTCTGTCGTCAGCCTCTCAACAAATGAAGAATTAAGCGGCAAACTCCTCCCCGCTCTCCCCCAAGACCTGCAGAATCATTCATTTATCCAGACCACTTCCCATTCAACTGATTTTCTGGCAGATATCATCCCCCTCCCCGGTTATGACGGTGAAACAGCGGCTCTCCTTCTGGTTATCAGCGATGTCAGCCAGCAGATGAAAGATGAGCTGTATCGCTGGCTGTATGGAATGACACTCACCATTCTTATCGTGATTCTCTCCCAAGGGATCGCCTATATAGCAATCAACAGGGGAATCATCATCAACATCAGGCGGGTGATGGATTTTGCCACCACCCTTGCCTCGGGTGACTCCTCCTCCACCCTGCAGATCGACGCCAGCAAAGAACTCAATGAAATGGCGGCAGCCTTAAACACCATGGTCGGTCATATTGAAGAACGAGCCCGTCAGGCACAGGCGATCTCGGAAGGCAATCTGGCCGTTGAGATCAACGTCTATTCAGACAACGACATCCTCGGCAAATCACTCACTGCAATCACTGGTAATATCGGCGCGATTATCAGAGAAATACAAGATAATGCCGAGAGTCTGCTGCACACATCACAACAGATCAGTGGTCTCTCCGAAGATCTTGATATTTCCTCCAATATCATCGAAACCAGAGCTCAGGAGATGGAATCCGCTTTCGAATCGGTGACCGGAAACCTGCAGCTTGTTGCCGGTGCCACCGAAGAGATGTCGGCATCCATAAAAGAAATCAGTGAAAACACCCATACCAGCGGGCAAATCACCGAAGAGGCTCAACAGCTCTCCGGGGAAAGCTCCACTGTTATCCAACAGCTTTCCACCGTTGTCGCCGCCATCGGCAAGGCAAACCAGTCCATCACCGAATTTGCCGACCAGACCAATCTGCTGGCATTGAATGCAACCATTGAGGCTGCCCGGGCAGGAGAGGCGGGCAAGGGCTTTGCCGTTGTCGCCTCCGAGGTAAAAGACCTTGCCAGTCAGAGCATGCAGACGGCTAAAGATATCGGAGCAAACATCGTGGATATTCAGAAACATACATCAGAAGCGGTTACTGCCGCAGACAAAATCTCTGAGGTGATTCAGCAGGTGAGCGAATCATCCCTGGTCATTTCAACGGCCGTCAACGAACAAGCTTCCGTTGCCCAGGATATCTCGGAAAACACCGCCAGCGCCCATGACACAACCAGCGGATTCACTAAAAATATTAACGACATAAGCAACTCATCGTCAATTACCAACGAAACAATGAGCAGCCTCAACGAGTCTGCCGCAGAGCTTGAATCTGTGGCAAAATCTCTGCGCAACCATGTGGTATCATTTACATTAAAATAAATTCTATCAGGGAGAGAAACATGATCAGAAATCTGCACAAACCTGTTTGCCTCATCGCCTTTGTTTTCTTTTGCTTTTGTCTCACTACCCCGCTGATGGCATCGGAAGTGGACAAGGGCAAGGTCCCAGCTGAGCAGCTGGCAAAATCCTTTAAAACCCTTGCTTGGGGATCACCCATCTGGGATGTTGAGGAAGCAGTAAGCAATTTAAAAAAGGGGGAGAACATTCTCTGGGTGGACACCCGCCCCGAAAGCTTTTTCAAGAAAGGAACAGTTAAGGATGCCGTACTGCTGGTATACAATAAAAAGGGCAAGCCGGAAAACACCCTGAGCAAGGAATCTCTTGATAAAGCCATGGCGGACAAGGGAATGGACAAAGAGAAAGCAACCATCGTCTTCTTCTGTCAGGGACCAAAATGCCACAGGAGTTATAACGCCTCATTTGCAGCCGTTACAGAGTGGGGGTACAGCCCGGAACAGATCGTCTGGTTTCGTGCCGGCTATCCCTTCCTCTTTAAAAAAGTACAGTCCGATGCCAAGCTGAAACGTAAAGCCAAACGTTATATCAGTGACGCAGGTGTAAAACAGCTGTAATTTTTCGTACCGCATGCAAGCCATCGGGCACAGGGGCATCCGCCGCTGTGCCCTTTTCTATTTCCGACAGAACAGAAAATAGTGTGGAAGAGACACAGATTCCGGTGTACATAACAGTCTCACCCGCTTTTTGACAAAAACATCACTGGAAGCCCTGTGTCTGCCATCCCCCGTAAAAACAACTTCGACCTCCTGCGCCTGGTGCTGGCATTTACCGTCTGCCTGGCACATCTGTGTGAAGTCAGCGGTAACTGGACCTTTGCGCCATTGGGCCGTTTTTTCCACTCCGGTATTGCCGTGGACTGTTTTTTTATTGTCAGCGGATTTCTTATTTTCAGAAGCTGCCAACGCTCTTCCGGACTCGCCTCCTATTTCAATAAACGTATCCGCCGTATTTTCCCTGCCTATTATACCGTCATCCTCCTTACCGCCTTTGGACTCCCCCTGCTCACAGGCTATGCCGAACAGATCTTTGCCTCCAAAGAGTGGCTGCATTATCTGCTTGCCAACCTCTCATTTTTAAACTTTCTGCAACCGGCCATTCCGGGGACGTTCCTCTTTAACCCCATGCAATCCGTCAACCCGCCGCTCTGGACAATCAAGGTGGAGTTGATGTTTTATGCCTCTGTACCGTTTATCTTTTTTCTTATGAAAAAGATGCGGCGACGCCTGGTGCTTATTACCATCTATGTCCTTTCCGTCGCCTACTCTTTAACGCTGCTGTCCATGTATCAGACCCGTCCGCTGGATCTCTATCTGAAACTGGAAAAACAACTGCCGGGTCAACTCTCTTTTTTTATCAGTGGCGGAGGACTCTATCTCTACTTTTCACTCTTCAAGCAGTACTGGTGGAAACTCCTTATTCCCGGTCTGATTATCCTCTTTCTGCAAACCACACTCCTCCTCCAGATTTTCTATCCGTTTGCCCTCGCCGTTGCTGTGATCAGCTTTGCCGTCTGTCTGCCGTCTTTGGGAAACTGGGGCAAGTTTGGAGATATTTCCTACGGTGTCTATATCTACCATTTCCCCATCATTCAGCTCTTTACCGGGCTCGGCTGGTTTAACAGGTATCCATGGGCGGTTTTCTGCCTGCTTATTGCGACCATCCTCACCACTGCCATGCTTTCCTACCATCTGATTGAACGGCCGTTTCTGCAGAAATCATCCCATTATCGGCTGGCAGCGCGACAAGGTGGCACATGACAGATTCAAGCAGTACTCCTCCCCGACAAATCCTCTCCGCCTACTGTGCCACTCCGGCAGAAACGATTTCCCGCCTGGGTGAAGGGAACATCAATGACACCTATCTTGTCCGCAGCAGGAACCACTCCTTTGTCCTGCAGCGAATCAACGGAGATGTCTTTCCTGATCCCGATATCCTGATTGAGAACCTCAGACTGCTCTCTGCCCACCTGCAGAGCAGAAGGGCAGACAGCAGAGAGCAGTGGGAAGAGCTGAGACTTCTGCCAACCCTCCATGGAACATTCGCCCAACGAGACAAGAGAGGGGCACTGTGGCGGGCCATATCGTACATTGAAAACAGCTGCACGCTGTCCTGTATAGAGACCGCTCGCCAGGCGGAGCAGGTGGGGGAAGCACTGGGATATTTCCATAAACGTGTTGCAGATCTGGACAGTGAAAAAATGCAGATTCCGCTGCCGGGCTTTCATCAGACAAGAATCTATCTGCAGCAGTACGATCAGCTGGGTGACGTTCCGCTAAAGTCCTCTGCAGCAACCAGCTTCTGTCGGGAAAGTATCGCTCGGGAGCGGGCAGGAATGACGATTCTGGAAGATGCCCTTGACAGAAACAGTATCCGGCAGCGAGTCGTTCACGGCGACCCGAAAGTGGGCAATATCCTCTTTGATAAAACCGGGAAGGAGAGTATTGCAATTATTGATCTTGATACCATCGGTCCCGGTCTTCTCCAGCATGATATCGGAGACTGCCTGCGTTCGGTCTGTAATCTGAAGAACCGAGAAAACACCCCGGAAAAGAGTGTTTTCGATCTTGAGCTCTGCAAAAATGTCTTAAGGGGGTATTTTCAGGAAGCCGGCAACGGACTTGCTCTGTCGGAACGAAACTTTATTTTTGAAGGACTGACAACGATAACCTTTGAGCTGGGACTACGTTTTTTTACCGACTTCCTGCAGGGAGGGATCTATTTCAAAAACCTGAACGTGGAAGAGATACTGTCAAGAGCTGTGGCACAGTTTGTTCTTTTACAAAGTATTTTCAAACAGGAACAATCCATCCGCCGCCTGATTCGAGGCTGACAAGACTATTGCGGCAGTCCCTGTAACAGCTTTTCTGTCTTTTTCTGTTTCTCCAAACAGCACCGGCTTACCGTTCATCACCAGTGTTAGAAAGGATGACCGAACATTACCCAGGCAGCGCTCTCTTCTTCGGCATAGGTCATATCTAAACGGATCACAGCACCAGACATCATCGCCCGCAGACTGAGACCACCGTCCACTTTCATATCACTGAGCATCTCTCCCAGGTCATAATCTTCAGCAACCCTGCCGACCTCAATAAAGGGAACAAACTGCATCCAATCCATTTTCAGCCACTTCAGCCAGCTGACTCCTCCAATGGGATTCCACTCCGGCATCCAGCGATACTCTGCTGTACCGTACATAACTGCCTGATCATTAAAGCGGTACGAGGGAAATGCCCGCATACGATACAAACCGCCCAGAACAGCTCCCTGGGTAAAGGGCGGCGCATCGGACACCCGACGGTCACCATTGGCATCTGTATACACGGTGGCGCTTGGTGAAAAGCCGGTCCAGAAATTGAACGCCAGAACCTGTTGCCGTGTATACTCATTTGTTCCAAAATCAAAATATTTACTGTATTCAAATTCCACAAAATCCCATTCAACTGCAGATTCCATCCAGCCAAAGTCACGGGTGTAGGCAAGATACTGCGAGCTGCCGCTTGAGGGATTCGTGTAAAAATCAGTGTTATTGTAATAGATACTGATTTTCAAAGGATGAACGGTATAGTCCCTTTTCCCAAGAGGCCGTTCAAGATCCATACTCTGATAGCGATTATACTGTTTGAGCATGATGGAGGTGACACCGCCCGCCATGGGATTCCAGGTATCCCCGCCGGATGCCCCGGACTGCAGGATACCATCCTTCAGATTATATCTCTGCATGGCCGTTGAAGCACTGTTGCCAATGGGCAGAACATACTCCAGTTTTAAATCAAACCAGTTATCCGAACCACTATCGATGTAGTAATCATCCTTATCAGAGTCATTACTGCCGGCGTAAACTTCGCCCTGTGGACGAGCGACGTTGACATAGGCTCGCTGGGCAGGATATTCCCCCAGTGAGCCAAGAGCAGAGAAAAACCAGCGTTCACTGTTGAATATCCGCAGATCCCACATCCCCAGAAAGCCGATATAGGCATCATCGGTTCCCACCAGCCCGGTCGCTCCAAGGAGCAGCTGATCCTGACCATAACCCTTTGCCATCCCCCCCACACCAAACACCGTTCCCATTGAATCGGAAGGAAAAGCATAGGGCAGCACCAGCGTATTTTTAACATCTTTGGGATTTTCTGCCCGAATTGTGGCAAACTTGACGGAGGCGTCAGGTCGTGCCCAACTGACGGATGAGGAGAACAATGGGGTGAGACAAAGAGCTGTAACCAAGGCGTAGACACTACGTTTTTGCATACTTATCACCTGATAATTCAATAGTTTTTTTGTATCCTGTAAATTTTGCAATATAAACGGAATTCCCGATCTTCGCAAATGATATAGTGACTACCATCAAAGCACAGTTAATCTGCATTGGATGTAGGAGCTCGCCCCCGCGAGCGATTCAAGGTGTTGCCAGACCTGGAAAATCGCTCACAGGGACGAGCTCCTACAGTTACATTTTGCATTTATCTGAGCTTCAGTGCTAATCATGAGAGATATTGTTCAACACCAGTATTTACTCAGGTGTTCTCATCTTTACCCATCAAGGGTGAACCGGGTATACAGCTTCACCCCGGATGCCAGCTTCAAATCAGAAGTGGAACTTCAGACCGACATTCCCGGTAAAACCACCCACATCAACATCTTCGCCACGGGCATTGTCCAGATCACTGACACGATACAGCACCTCGCCAAAGATTTTGAGAAGCGATATTCCCAGATCCATATCCACCCCGGCACCAAGGTATCCGCCGAAGGTTGAATCCAGATCAGCCCAGTCAGTGTCAACGTAGTTGTATGATACCCCGGCAAGGACATAAGGGTCAAATGAAGCGCCGGGAAGAATATGCAGCTGTGCCCCTAAGTCGAAAGGTGTTACTTTCAGCTTATCATCATTGCCGATATCGCTGGATTCAAAGAAATACATCCTGCCGTCCAGTCGTAGATTATCAATAATAAAGGGCAGACTGACACCGAGACCGGCACCGTAACTGCCCTCCACATCACTTCTGTCCCAATAACTGCCAAAACCATACAGATCAATTGCCATTGCCTGCGAGCTGAAGCACAACAGACAAAACAGCGTACCAGCCAGCACTTTTTTTATTCCTCTCATGTTTTTCTCCTGTTTTTTTTACATTGGAAAGGCATCATCCCGCTTCCAGACACAAAAGGGACAGCTTGCGAGACAGGCATTATAATAGCGTGCCTCGCCTGTAACCTCCTCACCGACCCAGGACGGCTTTACAAAGGCCTGATCTTCGGACTCCAACTCTATCTCGGCGACCACAAGCCCGGCATTTGCCCCTAAAAACTCATCAATCTCCCAGGTCATCCCTTCATGGTTAAAGAGATAACGATTTTTTTCAACACGGTTCCTCCCGCAGAGTGCTTCAAGCATTTCCCGCCCCTCACTGCCGGGAATCTCATATTCGTACTCATGGCGGGAAAAACCCTGTGTCCGGCCTTTCACCGTCAAAAATGCCTTCTCTTCCACAGTACGCACCCGTACCGTGCAGTTTTCCCCCCTGCTCAGATAGCCCTGACAGTAGTATTTACCAACAAGCCCCTCTTTCCAGGTACTGTCTTTTAATAAGAATTTTCGTTCTATTTCAATTCCCATATCCCTCCCCGTTCTCTATAAAACAGGCTCTTTGCCAGGGTATAACGTTTAATCACTGGGGTCAGCGGGGACTTGCAGCAACGAGCTTTGATTAACCTGAAACCTGGACAGAAAGGCTGGATTTCGGAAAACCGCGCTGCCCGCTGGTCCCTTGCAGTGTGTTGTTATGTAAATATTGTTGTTATTTTAGTAAGGTGAGCACTATTCTCTGATCGGTTAATGTGTGACGGCTTGTAGATATCGAATCGTTTTTTTATCATATTTTTTGCCTCTTCCGAAGAATCTGTGGGTAAGATCAGCCTAACCGCCTTGGTACATGATCCGTATGCCGGGTGGTGTGGGAGGGCTCCTCAGTAATGAGGGGGCTTATCCCGATCATGTGATTTATGGCAGTTATCTCCTCGGGACATGCAGACTGACTGGAAAAACAGATTGGAAATTAGTGAAATCTTTGTCGGTAGTTAGAATTGGCATTTTACGACGTGAAGAGATTGCACAAATAAGAAAATCAATATTGGAACCTTGGATTCCTTTTTTTCTTGCCGCATTACAATACTCGGCTGCCAACTCGTAATCCTTGTATTCAAGCTCAATATCAACGAAGGCTTGAAGATGCAATTTTAAGGTTTCAAATTGTTTTTTTGATTTTATGCCACTCAAAAGTTCCTGCCTGATTGAGCCAATAAATTGAACACGAAATTCTTCAATTAAATTTCTTAATTCCTCAACGTATGGATTATCCTTAACAGAATTTCTTCTGAGTGCAAGCGACCATATACAAGTATCCACAATGATTTTCATTTTACAGCTCGTTGCTTTTTATAGTCATAGTCTTTGTCGAAGACCACTGTGTTGAAAATTTTAAGGATTTCTGATTGTTTTCTACGTTGGATATATTCATGCAAAGCTTCGGTTACAACACCTTTTTTTGTTCGATGTTTTCCAATTATTTTTGCTTCTTCAATAAGCGCATCGTCAAGTGCAAGATTTGTAGCCATGATTTTTCCTCCAGTCTGGTTCACACATTACTATATGTCTTTTTTTGTGTGGTGTAAAGCGTTAATTGAAGGAGATTATTCACACATAACAGTCTTTTTCATATGAGGTCAATTGGCAATGAATCAGGGAAGCGTATATATTTCACAATTCTCCAGCGGCTATGCTATACTTTTAGTAGCTATTCAGAGTACCCCCTTGAGGGTATAAGTACCTTCACTCAATTCTTTTCAAAAAAACACACACCGATACCATGAACATCTTCCCGGCATTTTTTCTCTTATGCCTGCTCCTTCCCCCTGCTGTCTGCCATTCGCAACAAATCACCGGCTACGGCTTTGAAGACTGGATCGGCTTTGACGGCGAGAATTCCCCTGCCCCCGCTTACATCTTCACAGCACCTGCAGGTGACGCAGGAGGTTGGGGGGATCACCTCAAGAGTACCATCGGCACCACCGGCGGCAGCAACTGCAACGGCAACACAGCCTTTACAGGCAGCTATTACCAGCATGTACAGACCAGCTCCAATCACTTCGATCCCTGTCTTGGTAAAACAGCCAGCACAACCAATGTGCGCAACTATATCGGAGCAAACTATGCCCGTCCACTGGGCGAACATGATACAAGATCGTTCGGCTCTCTTCTCACCGGCGACACTGCTGTTCTTCGCTTTCATTTCAGAACCACCGACGACTGGTCCTCGGACAGCAATGATGTCATCGATGCAGGCGGCGGAATGAAATTTATCCGCTGGGCAGTGGGAAATGACACCATAGGCGACGATAACAACATCCTTATAAAAGCACGATTTGATACCAACCTTCCCTATCCGCGTATCGGTATTTTCGATCGGGCAGACAACAGCGTAACCTACGGCACCCACTCTGTAAACTGGCAGGATGGGAACTGGCACTCTTTTGCAGTAAAAACGGTGCGCGATGCCGATACGCCCGGAATTTACCATGTCAGCATCTACCTCGATGACTGGAATATGCTCAGCCCCATCCTGGAAAGGTCAACCACCGTCCCGTCCTATGGTGACACCTTTTATCACCGGGTCTGCCTGGTTGCCAACTGGAGCGGGGTCACGAACATTCCCAACCTGTGCGGGATGGACTTTGACACGATTGAAGTCTGGGACAGTGTCCCAGACAGCAGTTTCACACGTGTCCCCACCAACATCAACCACACCACCTACTTTCAGAATCTGCATTCCGTGAGACAGCATGACGGGCTTGTCCGCATGGGGAACACCCTTTTTGCCATCACCCCCTACCACTCCGGAGGACGTGCCGAAATATGGAAATCCACCGACAACGGTGATAACTGGAGCTCCATGGG
>JANTGG010000032.1 GCA_024763035.1 Desulfocapsa sp.
AAAAAAAATACCTCCCCCGTATCAATCCCGTATTGACTTCAATTATCCTTGACAAAAAGCAACCCACCCTATTAGAACTATTTAGAGGAGAATGGAAATCGTATGATTAGGAATAGTTACCAACTGATCGTACAGTTCGAGAAAGGGAGAAACTATGGTAAAGCGTTATGGATTGATTGGTCTTGCCGGAGTTCTGCTTGCGGCACAGACTTTTGGAAGCAGTGCTGTTGCAGGGACTCCATCACAGGAAGACCTGATGAATGAAATTGAGATGTTGAAGAATATCGTTCTGGATCTCAATGACCGGCTCGCCTCTGCAGAGGAAATGCTGCAGGTCAGTCTTGAACAGAATGAAGGACAAAACGCTCAGGTTCAGGAAGTCATGGATGTGGTTGATGAACTCGATGAGCGTCTCGGAGATGCCGAAAAACACACCGCACTGGATAAGGTCACCATGGGTGTTGAGCTTGAGGAACGTTTCAACTCCATCCATATGGACACAAAATCTATGCCGATGGCATCCCAGATCCAGATCGGGCAGATGGCTTTTTCCAACGCCCGTTTTTCCGGTGCCGAAGCAGCAGGTCTGCGGCAAATGCTGAAGAACCAGGGTGTCGAGGATCACAAAATAAACAACAATGCCCTCTGGACCAGCCGTCTGCGTCTTGACCTGAAGGCAAAACCCACCCGCAACCTGTCGTTCGTCGGTCGTTTATCTGCAGCCAAGGTGTTTGGCGACTCCACCGGGGTCAGATGGTACAACGGCGAACCGAATGCCGTAACGTTTGACGGCAATGTCCACTCAACGGGCAGTGACTCCGCCCTGCGTGTTGAACGTGCGTTCTTCACATACTTTGGTGATATCGGTGATGAGGTTTCCTACCACTTCTCCCTTGGCAGACGTCCAGCCCTTGGCGGTGCTCCTGCCAATTTCAGCACAGCAAGTGTGGTTGGCGGATCTCCCATGGCCCATGGTGTCAACTGGCAGTTTGACGGTGCGTCTCTCGGTTTCGGTCTTGGTCAGCTCACCGGCATCCCCGGTCTGAACTTTAAACTCTGCTGGGGATTCGGCTTTGAATCCGGTATGGGCGGTGGAAACTCCTATTCCATGACCTATAATTCAGATGTTGATGATATGCAGTTTGGCGGCTGGATAGCCAACCTTTACGAAGACGAACACAACAAGATCGTCAACATGTACGCACATGCCTTTGATGTCACAGACGGTTTCACCGGTCTGGTCGTTATGCCCTTTACCCTCTTGGGCACAGATATGACCGGAGACGGCAGATTTGACCAGTACGCCATGAGTGCCAACACCGGCAGTTATATCAGTCGTACCCAGGCAACAGCCAATGTGGGTTCCATTGATATCGTAACCCTGCTTGGAGAAAGTCAGTATGATACCTTCGGATTCTTCCTCGATCTCGCTCTCAGTCATGCCAGACCTTCAGGGATTTCAGGAAATCCGCTCCTGCAGATGATGGGTACTGATGCACTGATGAACTCCAACGGTGAACAGAATGACCGTACAGGATATTCCATCTGGGCTGGCGTCAAAACGCAATTACCCTGGGAAGGAACAATCGGCGTTGAGTACAACTGGGGATCTCAATACTGGATCGGCTTCACCGGCGGTGAAGATAACCCTGCCGGCTCAAAACTGGCAACTCGCGGCAGTGTTTATGAGATATTCTACAACCAGCCGCTTGTTGAGAAAAAGCTTATCCTCTCCCTGGGGGCTCAATACTACGATTACGAATACACCGGCAGTGGAAATCCCATGGGTGAGCCTGTGAAGATCTCCGAAATGAGCGCACTGGATGCCTTTCTTCCGGTTACTGATACCATGTGGAATTACTATATGAATCTGAGCTATCGCTGGTAACTTTTTTACAATAAGAGTTCAGTCCGGTTCAAGGGACAAGCCGTATCTTCCGGCTTGTCCTTTTTTTTGTTTGTGCCATTTTCTTTTCTGTTTTTCGCCCTCCCTATATGATATCGTTTTACGTATACCTGAAACGATCACAGTAGCATCAGGAGCTATCCGAGAACAGGCTCCTGACCGCTAACAACCAATCATACCTGCCGGAGTCATTCATGTCTGTTATAAAAGCACACTACTCTGTCATCCTCCCACTGTTCTGTCTCCTGCTGTGCACACTTTTCCCCCCGCTCCTCATGGCAGAAGAAATCAGCCAATGTGCCTTATGCCATACGGATCCTGACCGTATTGATGAGCTCACCGAAGACGCCATTACCTTTGGTGAAGACGGCGTGGAGATCTCAGATATGCAGAAAGGTACGGGCTACGGAGTCAAACAGGCCCCCTTTGATCTCTTTGAAAAGGTCCTTATACAGGAAGACTTTCTGGAGACAACACACGGGCAGATCCCCTGCCAGCTTTGTCATATGGGTAACCCGGATGCAAGCGACCCGGATACCGCCCACAGGGGCATGCTCAGCGATCCCAGTTTGCAGAGTGCACAGACATGCGGTCAATGCCATGACGACATCACCTCCACTGCAGTAAATTCTCTGCACATGAACCCCGCTCCCCTGTATACTGCCATCCAAAAACGGTGTAACAGAGAGCAGACAGATCAACTGAAAAAAAATATTATAGATCCCCTCTGTCTCACCTGTCATCAGGGAAGCTGCGGCTCATGCCATGTAAGCAGACCGGACATTGTCGGGGGCGGTCTGCGATTCGGACATTTTTTCCAGACACAGCCTGATTTTGTCTTCCAGTGCCTCTCCTGTCACAGCCACCCCATTGCCTCTGACTTCATCGGAAAACTGGGCAAAGGCGACATCCACTATCGGAAATACGGTATGAAGTGCACCGGGTGCCATTCCGGTGACGAATTGCACGCATCTGCCGGGAATGCAGAAAACAGATATCACTTCAAACAGTTGCCGGCATGTACAGACTGCCATACAGACACGGAGAGCAGCTCAATCCCGGAACACGTCATTCACCAGGAGACTGTCTCCTGCAGCGTCTGTCATGCTGCTGCCTATCAAAACTGCAGTTCCTGTCATATGGGAACAGATAATGAGGGAATCGCCTATTCGCAATCACCCAGACCCAAAAACGGGTACATGATCGGTATAAATCCTGAAAAGAACGGTCCGCGCTATGTCCTCCTGCGGGAAGTGGGAATCCAGCGGGACAGTTTTCAAAGTGAAATTGGTCTGATGAAGAATTTTTCAGCTCTGCCCACCTACAAACGAACAAGCCCCCATACCATTCAACGACGCACGTGGCAGTCTGCAGACTGCAACCACTGTCACGGAAACCCGGATCTTTTTCTCACCCAGGACGACATCTCCTTTGACACCCTTGTTGCCAATCGTCATGTTGTCCTGAAAAAAGGACAGGTTCCCCAAAAGGTACAGGCGCGCCGCTCTTTTATCCTCTCTCCCATGCATCCGGACAAGAAGATGCGCGTCACTGCAGACTGGCTTAACAAGCACAAAAATGACAGAGACCTTCTTATTCTTGATACCAGGACCAAGGCAGAGTATGAACGGGGGCATATTCCCGGTGCCCGTCATCTCTGCTTTTGCCTCTTTACAAGCGGTGCTGATACCAGTCCCCCCTACATGATGCTTCCCCCCGCCAGACTTGCAGCCCTTTTCTCCGGGAAACGCTTTGGGCTCACCCCGAAAAAACGGGTGGTGATCTACGACAACGATCACAGCGGTCGGGGACTGGCATTCCTTGCCCTGAAGATGATCGGTCATAAGAGTATCTCTTTTCTTGACGGTAACCTGCGGGTCTGGAAAGACAAAAAGTACCCACTGGCAAAGGGCAAAGCAGCAAGCGTAAAAGCAGGCAACTATCCCATAAGCAAAACTCCTGATATCCTGGTGAATAACCAGAATATCATCGAGGCCATGGGCAGCGGTCAGTCCATCGTTGTGGATGTCCGGAATGCGGCACAGCATAACGGGGATATGCGACGCAGCGACATAGCAAAAAGGGGTGGTGCCATTCCGGAATCATACAGCTTCCCTCTGCGCACGCTTTGGAGCAGCGACGGAACACTCTACGACCAGGAACGGCTGGCATGGCTTCTGTCAACCTCCGGCATCCTACCGACAAAAAACAAGGAGATCATCGCCACCTGCAATACCAACATGCTGGCAGCAGAGTTCTATATGATTCTAACCTACCTGGGATACGAGAACGTAAAGGTTCACGACGGGTCATGGGCCGAATGGGCTCTGGAGTTTGAGGAGTAGAAGAGGGAGGGGAAAAGTACCAGGAGGTACAAACAGAAGAGCTGCATCAACGAGGGATGCGGGAGTCGAACCGGTGATCGTTCGCAGGGGTGAGCTCCCGCGGCAGCCGACCCCTTCAAAGCTTGCCGGTGCTACTCAAAAAGACCAGAATGAACACAACCGGGATGCTCTAAAAGCTGCATGCAAAAAAAGGTGCTTCCCGACAGGGAAGCACCTTTTAACAAAAAAGTAGCGCAGAAGCAGCTGTTATTCGCAGGTTTTCGGTTTATCCGCATCCAGTGCGTATTTTAACAGAAACTGATGCAGATGCTCCATCTGACTGGTTGTATACTTATATGTATCAAACTCGGGCATTGCCTTTTTAAACTTGGCATAATCCCTACTGAAATAACGGGTCCATGCCTTTTTTGTCCGGTCACCGGGAGAGATAGCCGGAGCATTATTTTTCTTGTGGCACCTCAGACATTTCCGAAAGATATATCTTCCTTTGCCGGCATTCCCCGCATTCATATCAAATGTACCACTTGAGCTGCTGGCTGATGTGGTTCTTTTGGGGGAGGAATAACTCTTTTTCTTTTGTTTCTTAGCCACCACGGCAGCTCCCCCCATGGCACTTGGTGCTGTTTCAACAAGATAGCGATGAATATTTTCTAATTGCCGGTCATTGATTCCAACAGCCGAGAAATCATGCTTTGACTCACGCAGCTTTGCATAGTCGTCTGCAAATATCTCCTGCCACGCCTCACTGGGGCGCTCATTGGGATCCAGGCTGGACAAGCCCTTTTCCTTATGGCAGGAACGACATGTCTGTATTGCATATTTTCCCCACAGAGCATTCCCTGCTTCCTGATTAAAGGCCTGGGCATTCTGACCAGCACACACCAGTAAAGAGACACTCAATGCCATCGCTATTTTTTTCATAAATCACTCCTTAACCCCGATAAACTAAAATACGATTCAAGAATCTTCAATACCTTAAAGCTCCCTGCTCCCTCGGTTCCCCTCCCGCCATCTGCCAGCAGACACACAGCAAACAAAGACCATATACTAGGAATGATACAGGAACAGAAAGAAAATTACCAACCAAAAGTAAGGGATTTCCAGTCGGAGCCGCTATTCTTCCTGTACTCCCTTCTCCATAAACCCCCAGTAGGGATAATCGACCTCATACCGGGCAACAAGCCCCGGACTATGCTCCCGACTGGCAACAAGCCAGAGCGTGTTTCTCTGCTTCTGCCCGGAAACGGAAGAGAGCGGATCCCATTCCGGGAACAGCACCATGGCGTTATCCGCACTGTACTCAATATCTCCAGACCCCTTAAAGACACCAAGATGCGGAGTCTCGGAATAACTTTTACCCCCCCCCCTGGAAAGCTCAGAAATCACCAGAAAAGACACATTCAGTTCGTCACGAATGGATTCCATCTGTCTCAGCCAGGCATCGATACCGGTTCTGCGTTCGCTGAAATCCTTAAAGGGCAGCTTATGAAGAGAATCGATAATAACCACCGTATAGGTACTGTTGGTTTCGTGACGGATAAAAGCAATGTGCTGCTTCATAATTTCCGGAGTCACCTGCCGGTTGTTGATAACCCGAAAATGGGTGAGCAGTTTTTCCAGTTTAGCACATCCGTCATCATAACGCCTCTGCTGTTCCGCACTGAAATCCTTCCGACGAATCTCTTCTGCAGTGAGACGACTGAGACGACAGAGTGATCGCTGATAGATCTTCTGCCGACCGTTTTCGAAATCGTAATACAGCACCGGAATCTTACGAAGTGCCATTTCTGTTGCGGCCTGGATCATAAACATTGATTTTCCGGCTTTGGGTGCCCCGCCGATCACGTTGATGCCATGGATACCATCGAGAGCCTCATCCATAAGCGGAAAACCAGTTGTAAGGGACTCATAGGAACTGCCCCGTTCCATATTGAGTTGCTCCTGAAAAAGATCATATTCCCGTTGAGGGGTTGCAAACGGTGAAAAGGGACGTGCTCCGTTGACCATGGAAGACACCAGTGCCCGGAACTGTTTTCCCTTATCCTTTGCAAGCTGCCAGACGTTGTAGTTTCTCGGAAATCCATACGACCATTTCAGGGGACGAACCTTATAACCGATACGTGAAGCAAGGCTGTGCATGCTTACGTCAGATTCCCCGTTATTTTCCATAACAAGAAAGATATTTTTCACAAAGGCAAACTGCTGCGGATCGATCATCTCCATATTCTTGTGATCCGGGACAGCGACGCCGGGATAGCCGAGCTGTTTCAGAACAAGGAGATTATCCTCTCCCTCACAAAGAAACAGGCTGCCATTCTCGCAATAGCCGATATCCCGAACATTGAAGATTCTGGCATGATCACCAAAGACACCCTCATCACCATGCCAGAAGAAATCCTCTTTTCGACCGGGAAAGACGCAGCGGGCGGAGTAACAGTCTCCAGTATCCTGAATGTATGGATAGACCAGATAACGACCGTTAAACCCTATGAGTTGTTCTCTCAGCAGATCATCCTCTACTCCTGCTTCCCGAAACCTGTCCAGCACCCCTGACGACAGACTGTCGTTGTAGGATCGGATCTCCTGGTTCAGATTAGCAACAGGATAATCCGTCTTCATCTGCAAGGGCTGGCGATCCGGGTCAAACCCCGGCACCAGCAGTGGATCCATACCGGAAAGTCTGGCAAACCACAGGGGAAAACCACCGGGAACACAGCGGTTGAGACAGCGAAAATATCCGTGAAAGAAACCGCTTTTCTTCAGGAAGACAACGAATTGTCCCCGTGGATCAAAGCCTTTTCCCCGGCAAAAAGGGCAGTCGGCGGTGAGATAGCTTTTTTCAGGTTTGGCATTGTCAAGATTTCGCAGATAAAGATCTGCGATTGCATCACTTGGGTCCATATATTTTGTCACATTGTAAAAGTGGGAATATTTCTCTTTTGTACCTTACAGATAATTTTCCTGTTTTCTTTTTTGCAGGAACACTGTCTCAGGGTATTTATGCCGGTTTTCCAGCCATCAGCGGTATCAGCATTACTGCTGACGCCATCAGGGAAACTGACCACACGTTTATTTCTGGAGACGCTCCACTTCAGCAGCACTGAGCAGCTCATCAAAGCGAATATGGACAGAACTGTCATATTCCAAGGAATGGTACGCACGAAGGGCAAGAATGACACCGGTCCTGACGATAGCAGGCTTATCGGAACCATCACACTCGACGCTTAACCCGACATTTCTGCCCAGCAGTGTTCGTTTATGCTTGGCGTGGGAAAACCGGGCAAAAAAGGAAATCCCTCCCCGGGAAATATCAGAACCCTCTCCCCGAAGGGAAATATCCGTGTTTTTTCCCAGTTCATCCAGCACCTGCATCCTGACTGAACCGGCAAGGGGATAGCGTACATGTTCACGTCTATCTGCTCCGGAATTAAGAAAGAAATCACTGAGTTCCTGGTCAAAACGCAGACAGAAATCCTTGAGTTTGGAACCAAGGGCAGGATACATCTCCTCCCACTGCTGCAGATTATCTCCACCAAGACATGAGATATCCGCACCTCCCATGCTGGTGGCAGTCAGGGTCCAGACGGATTCATCAAAGAAGGTGGTGCCTCCGAAGACCTGTCCACTCTTCAACACCGTGACCAGAGTCTCATTTCCCTTTTCCTGAAAAGAGAGCTTCACCTTTCCTTTGTTTATAAAAAACAAACCCTTAGGAGCATCCCCCTGACGAACAATCACGTCTTCCGCCAGGTATTTTTTATGCTCCAGCGAGTGATAAAAGGTATTGAATTCTTCAGTGGTTAAGGCATCATAGAGTTCCGACCAGATCATAATATGATCCTGATCTATGGAGGCTGTTTTTGCCTCCTCAATCATCTCAGCAGCTCTGATAATATCTGCCAGTGCCATGGAATCCACATCAATAAGGCGCAGACGAAATGCTTCGGCCGTCCGAAACTGTTTTGAGTGCACACTTTTTTCAATAAGTCCCATAAGGAGTTGCTTTGCTTCCTCTTTCTTCCCCTGTTCCGCACAGCTATATGCCTTTTTTTCATCGGGATCGGTGGTAAGACATTCAAATTTATCAAAGTCATCCTCCGGCTGCTCTCCAGCAGCAGAAGAGTCTGTGGAAGAAGGCAGCTCCTGGTATACATTTTCCTGAAGCCTGTACTTCTCATCGATCACGGCGATCTCCTGCCTGGCTGCAGCCACCCCTTTTTTACCAAGGGTTTTTCCGTCATCATCCACTACTCCCTGCAGCACTTCAGCAGCTCTCCCGTCACCGGTTGCGCCAAGGGTTTCACATATTGCCACCACCAGTTCGTCTTTTCCCGAACCGCTGAAGGCTTTACACTCTTCGAGCATCTCAGACAGCAGGCCAATAGCCCCCACATCAACCACCCGCTTCAGCTCCTGCAAAATCAGTATTTTCACGGCAAGGGTTGCCTGGGGAAGCACCTGCAGAAAAAACTGCTGGGTAAGCTCTCCGCCAATCCTGACAATACAGTTAAGGGCCTCTTTGGTCACCCGCAGATCATCATGAACCACATATTTAAGCACGGGGATTACGTCATTTTCTGTACCTGTTTCTGTCAGTAATCTGATAATATTTCGCTTACCGTACCAGGGCATGGGCTTATCGAGGCGCTTCAATAAAAGTGGCGGGAGATCTTTTTTCACTCCGGTAAGTATTTTCAGCAGGCGGATACGATCGGCACGCCGGTCTGATTCGAGAAGGATATCAATAAGAAAATCAGCGGCAATGGGCCCCTGCATGCAGATTTTCCGACAGATAACATTATCCACAGGTTTTTCAAAACAGCGATCCAGGTAGGATTTCAAGACCTCGGCATCCACCCCGCTGTCCTGCACCCTGGCGACAAGGGTTTGTATCTCCTCAGATTTATCAAGATCACCTGAGCGGATATGGTAAAATGTGTCCAGAATACTTTCAGCCAGATCATCCTGATCATACTTCCAGGCATGGTTCATCATCATCTGCAGTGCCACCAGATAATTTTTGTAGCTGCCGTCCGCAGTCTCTGACTCACGGATCCAGGCAAGTGAGACTGGAACAAGTTTCTCCAACCAGTCCCATCGATTCAGCTCTGCCAGTTTCACGGCAACCCCACCAATGGACCGGGCAAAGTGGAGACGATGCTCTGTCCCCTTTTCCTGTAATCCCTTGACGAGATTTTGAACAATCGCCGCAGCCACGGAATCTTTTCCGTTCGCCAGCAGTCGTTCAATGGTTACCGGAAGATTCTGACGAACTTCCCTGTTGGCAACGCCCTCCATTTCTCCTTTGGCAAGGGCAATAATCCCCGCCTGCACCCGCTGTATCTTCCTCTCTTTTTCACTGCTGGAAAGTTCTTCCTGCGTATCGGCAACAGCTTTAAGCTGTTTTATTTTCGATGTCTGCTGCAGCCGTTCATGTGCCTTGCTGACAACCTGTACCTGAACCCGGGAGACCTTTTCACCAGCCCGTTCCTTTTGCTCCTGCTCCTCCATCCACTGAAGAATGTTTTTCATACTTTCGGGGGACACCAGTGAAATCTGGGCATTATAAAAATGTTCACCAAAAGAGGTGGGAAACTCCTGGCAGGAAAACATCAGCACGGAGGCATCATCAATCCGTTTCGCCAGCAGGGCAGCTGCTTTACCGGCTGTATCAACGTACTGCTCTTCATCCAGAAGAGCAGCTATGGTCTCAATCATTTGAGAAAAAAGCGGTGAAACGACAACGATATGATCTTTCTGCAGAAGCTGCAGCAGAAAGTAGGTGGTGGCAGCTATTACGGGAACGGCTGCGGCAGGAGTCCGAAAAAGTTCTTTCAGTTCATTCTCAACAGCCTTATCGGTTTGCTTGCCAAGCATGTACAGCATCTGTTCACGCCGGACAGCACCCTGCGACAACTCTTTTACAACACGTTCAACCTCCGCTTTCTTCTTTTTTTCCTCTTTACTCTCACCGGGAGCAAAATACTGGTCCGGGAAATTCTTACTCACCCCGAGCTGCTTGAGAAACTGCCGGGTCCCCCCCGCCTTGTCAACCTGCCCCGGGGTGGAGGCAAACACGGCAATAACATTCTTGAACCCCTTTCTATCCAGCCGTCTTTCCAGAACCAGTTCGGGAAGATTCATTTTCCGCAACCGGTCATCAAATGTCAGCAGCAACAGCATTTCCCGGGTTCGTTTATCAACAGGTACGCCCTGCAGCCTGGGCGGATCAGAGAGCAGGGAGAAATGCAGCACATCATGCTTGCGCAAAAAAGTTTTCACACCCTGGTATGCATTTTCAATACTTTCGGCAATCTGAGGCGCCCCCTGGGAATAAAGACGAACAGCAGTGGTAGCTGCATTCATCAGCCTTAAGGTTTCCAGACTTTCTTCTTGATTGTCAACATTTTCCATAGAAAACACCGGGTTACAATATCGGGTAAGAATTGTTCGAAACAGTACGATACAGCTCATACAAAAGGGTGTCTCCCGCTCCAATCAAACAGTAGAGCGGAAAAACTTCAAATTTTCCTTCATCTTATCTTGCTACTCTCAAATTATCCAAAAGTCAAGAAAGCGGACAGCATTTCCACTATTTGCCACGATCCCGGTAGGTACAGATTACCCCATGCCGCAGCAGCAGTTCCACAGTCTCACAAAGAGGCAGACCGACAATGTTTGAATATGAACCTGTAATCCTCCGCACAAGAAACGCTCCCTTTCCCTGAATACCATAGCTTCCCGCCTTATCCACAGATTCGCCGCTCTCCACATATGCCCGTGCTGTATCATCACTGAACTCCCAGAAAAACACCTGACTGCTGACAAGCATAACCTCTCTGATCCTGCGTCTCCGGTGAAACAGGCAGACCCCGGTCTGCACCAGATGATCGGTTCCGGAGAGGAGCATGAGCATTTTTCTGGCATCCTCTTTATCAGCAGGTTTTTCAAGAATCCTATCCCGGAATCGGATAACCGTGTCCGCTGCCACAATCCATGCGTCCCCCCAGGTCACTGCTGATGCCCTCGCTTTTTCCTCCGCCAGACGTGTCACGTAAGACTGGGACGATTCACCCGGCTGCTGCCTCTCTTCAATATCCGCCGGATGCACAGAAAAAGACAGTCCAAGATCCTCAAAATACTTTCGACGACGTGGCGAACCTGATGCCAGTACAATTTTTTCTCTGTTATAGAAAATCTGCTCCATACTCTTTTCCTCCTGCAAAAATAATGTTCCCGACATAATAAATATTCTTATACAATACCGTATAGCTAGAGTCATCGCCTGCCACAATCGATCCATTTCACAAGGATCACAGACTGAAATCATTTGCGAAGTACCGTTCTGATTACTATAATCAGGTAACAGGATTGTTTACTGATTGACGATACGGACTCTTAAAAATCATCATTTTCCATATACCATGAGCGACAAGGCAAAATTCACAACCAAAGATTTTCAGAAGGGCAACACTCTCTTTCTCCAGGGGGAATGCGGCGATTACGTGTATATCATCATCCATGGAGCCGTTGAAATAAGCAGAACAGTGAATGATAAAAAAGAGCACATCGCTACCATATCCAGTGGTGACATTCTGGGTGAAATGGCCATCCTCTCCGATGAACCTCGATGTGCCTCAGCCGTTGCCACCGAGGATACCCGGGTGATTATGGTAAAAGACCGCACCCTGCGACTGGCATTACTGAACAATGACCTCCCCATCCTCAAACCACTGACAAGTCAGCTGGTTCTCCGCTTTAAAGAGATGGCACAGCAGGCAACCTATTATCGAAATAAAGTCAAAAAACTGGAACAGGAAATGGCAAAACTGCAGGAACAGCTCCTGCAGCATGAATTACCGGCAGACAACTGATTCCAAAAGCAGCGACCTGTCCCGCAAAGTTGACACAGCGGATCCTCCACCTGCCAATCGTTTCTCCAGCCAATGGATATCCTCACGGTTTCAGACAAAGTGGTACACGATCTGTTGCAGCACCATTCGCCGCTGCTCCCGACTCCCCCGGATATCATCCTTGCCTGCGGCGACCTCCCCCCCGAATATCTGACAGATCTGCGACACCATTATGAAGTGCCTCTATATTACGTTGAAGGGAATCACGACATCAGGCACCAAAAAAAACCACCGGTGGGATGCACCAACATTCACGCAAAACTTATCGAGGAACAAGGTATCCAGTTGCTTGGCTTCAGCGGTTCCCGCTGGTATAACGGCGGCAGCAACCAGTACAGTGAAAGGGACATGAAAAAAATCCTGCGTAGTCTGTGGCTGACACTCCTGCACAGTAAGAAGATAGATATCGTCATAAGCCATGCCCCGCCAAGATTTATACATGACAGGGAGGATCCCTGCCACAAAGGCTTTAAAAGCTTTGCCGGATTCATCAAAAGACACCAGCCTGCATTTTTCATCCACGGGCATATTCATGATATATTCGATGCTCCCACAGACCGTATAAGCCAATTTAAGCATACCAAGGTGATAAACAGCTATGGTTTTTTCTTCTTTAACCCGGAAATTGCAGCAGAAGCGGCAACAGCGTACAGACAGCATTCAACAACAGAAGACGGGAAACAGCTTTGATCGGGAAAGAAAATCGGAAAAAGCCTATGAGAGCGTGAAACGCGGGCAGGCGTCCGTACCGCTGGATCAGATTGTGGGCTCAGTGGGACGCTATCTGGACTTTGACAAACGGTTTCGCCTGCGGGGTGCGGGAACGGACGACAGGCTGAAATTCTTCACCCGGGTCTTGCAAAACGGCAGACCGATCCCCCCGGTCTCCCTCTACCAGATCAAAAACAACTACTACATCGTAGATGGCCATCACCGTATCACGGCAGCCAGAAACCTGAAGCAGAGTCATATCCGGGCAAATATCCTGGAGCTGCTGCCAACCCAGGATACGAAAGAGAACCGCCTCTATATGGAGAAAATCGATTTTCGGGATAAAGTCGGCATCACCCGGGCACCCGACCTCACAGAACCCGGACAGACAGAATACCTCCTGCAACAGGTAACCCGTCATCAGACGTTTCTTGGTGAAGAACAGGACAGGGAAATCAGCCTCTCTGAAGCCGGTATCGACTGGTATCGGACGATTTACCTTCCCCTGCGGACATTAATCAAAAACAGCAGACTCCACCTCTCCTTCCCCGGCAGAACAGTGGATGACCTGTATCTGTATATTTCCAGCCACCAGTGGCAAAAAGAAAGCAAACGCCGCTATGGTATCGGCATAGACAAACTTATCCCACGGGATATGGAGGAGTTTCGAAAAAAAATGGCCGCTCATAATGAAAACACTTACCCGGAAATGAAGCGTAACATCACTGTTTTTATCCTCCTCAATGTGGATGGACAACTGGAGCAGCCCCTTATTGACAATATCTTTGCCCTGCCGGAGGTGGATGAACTCCACTCTGTGCACGGCTCCATCGACCTTATCGTCAGAGCAACCCTCAGTCGCGACCTTCTTGCATCCGATGCGGAGGTAATCTCCCAGTTCACCCATTCCTCCCTGCGCAGCATGAAAGGTGTTGTCTCCACCCAGACGCTGATTCCGGGTGTCTCCATGGTAAAGACAGACAGATGTGCAATCAGCTGATCTTTTTCCCCAATGAAAGAAACAGTTTCCTGAGCGAACTTTTCAGATAATGCAGAGGACGAAAGCGAACAGAATTCAGGACTGCGGGTATCCTGAACCCTGAATTCGAGAAATCATCCGGCTGCAGCTGCGGAAAAACCGCCCCCCCGGGGAATGCACCTGAAATTCCGGCCGCGCGTGCAGCCATTGCCAGCGGAACAGCCGTCTCATCCACCTGCAACAGGGCAAGTAAGGCCCGATCAAGCGCTACAAAATTGTCAGAAGCACCAATACACTCAAGACCAAGAGGTACCCCGGCAATGGGTCCCCTCCGGCTCATGACTTCAATCCCGTCTGCCAGAGCAACGGCAGGGGGAAGAAGACGTTGCAGGTCAAGGATTATCTCCGCAAACTCTGCATGGGTTCCTCCGTGACTCATATGCAGCCATGCCTTGCGAGCTCCGATAACGATCCCGAAAACATTTTTCACAGCCATGGTCACCCCCATCTGATCATGGGCTTTGATCCTCGGCAGATTCACAAACAGGTCACACTGCAGGGCTTCAGCCGCCACACCCACCGTCACCCCGCAGGCCAGTGGCTTCTTCAAAACTGTTTTAAAAGGAACATACTGAATATCAAGATCACTGAGCGCTGAAGTAAATCCCTGTTTTTGCAGAACCTGGGAAGCTGCACCAATGGCCGGCGAATCCCCGAGACACACAGTCGCTCCACGTTTTAGAAAGCAGGAGGCCGCAGCATGGACAAACAGGGGACTGCTGCAGGCAAGGGGTGGGGCTTTGACACTTATCAGGTTGGGCTTTAAAAGAACTTTTTTCCCCAGGAGATCTGCCGGTACTGCAAGTATATCCAGCTGTTCATGCAGCAATTTCTGCAAAGCTGACGATTGATAGGATGAGCATCGGTTCAGACAGACAATACTCTTTGCCGGATCTGTCATTTCATAAACACCCAGGGTTGAAAATAGAAAAAGCCAACATCGTCAATACGAAGTCGGCTTTTTCCAGGAGAAAAGAGAGAAGAGATAAAACATAAAAAATTACTGCATAACATGTGCCACACAAACATATTTTCACACTTTATTTGTATTTCCAAGTGGTTAAGATGGTTTTGTTTTTTATCCAACATATACAAACGGGATCTGCAGATCAGTTTTTTATACTTTCGGCACCAGTTCTATTTTTTATCTCAATACATCAGAGACTTAGAAGGAGAGTTTTTTCAACCCCCACCCATCCCGGTCCCATGTATTTTCAGAAAAGACCCTAAATCAAGAATTCTTCTCAACAGGGACAAGAGAGGAAAAGGCAGCTGGTAAAAAAAATTGAATCCGTCCCTTTAAAAAAATGTTTCCGGATTTTTGCCATTCACCCACATTTTTGTTAGAATCAGGCAACGAGAGTCACCTAAGCACTGTATATTAATTGCCTTACGGATTCTTTTCTCTTTTTAAGCAAGAAATTTCAGACAAGGTACTTATGGCGGTCTCGCTTACTGTTCGCCAGTGTCGGAATACTTCTGTCTAACCTTCATCCAACAAAGCCATGCTCTCAACATATATTACCATCGCACTCACCCTCGTCATTATCATCCTTGCCGTTATCCTACTTAAAAAAACGCTGGGTGGTCCTGCTGCCGCACTGCCACCGTCGACAAATTCCAAAGGGGTCAACTTTGATGATTATGTCACCTGGGAAAGCATTATCAAGCTGACCGACCCGTCCTCCCTGCAGGCCGACTGGAAAAACTGCTTTAACAAGATTCGCCATGAACTTTCACGAACCTTTGATGCCGATGACTACTTTTTACTTGACCGGAAGTCCCCCGCCGATTTTCTGCGGTCACAGAAACAGTCAAAAGAGAACACAAGGAACCAATACGACTGGATTCTCTCAATACCTGTATGGATGGCTCTGCTCAGTAAAGGAAGGGTCATTCATAATAGTATTACAAACTTTGAGGAGCAGGAGCAACAGATCCTGAAAGAGCACGAAATCGAAACCATCCTGCTTATTCCAGTCATGGTCAACAAAGAATTCTGGGGGATCGTCGGGGTGGTACGGAGATCAAAGACACAGCTGTTTACTCCACAGCAATTAAATTTTCTCCGATTTATGACGAATATTCTCGCCATTGCCGTCAGCAATCATCAGGATCGTCTGGAACGTGACCGTCTTGTGACCGTTGTCGAACAATCATCCGACTGCATCATCATTATCAACACATCCGGCAGTATCGTCTACGCCAACCCTGCCTGTCTACAGGTTACAGGTTACGCACCCAATGAAATTATCGGGGAGTCCATCAAGACCATATACAAACCCAAGCTGCAAAAGAAGATATGGCATCAGATCAAACATCCCCTCAGAAAAGGTAAAGGATGGAGCGGTCAATTCACCAATTACCGTAAAGACGACACCCTCTACGAGGAAGAGATGCACATCTCCCCCGTTCACAACCAAAACGGGATTGTCACCAATCAGGTAATCGTAAAACGTAACATTACAGAGGCAAAACGCCTGGAGTCCATTGCGGAAGCCGCGAACCTCATGGACAATATCGGTTTTATCTTTTCGTCCATCCGCCATGAACTGGGCAACCCCATAAACTCCATAAAAGTCTCCCTGTCCGTTCTGGAGTCCAACATAGAAGGATACGACACTGCCGACATCAAGCGCTTTGTGAACAGGAGTCTGTCAGATATTGGCAGGATTGAATACCTCCTGAAAACCCTGAAAAACTTCTCCATCTTCGAACGTCCGGATGTCACCCCCACAGATATCCAGACCCTGCTGGACAAGCTCTTTCAACTCACCGCCAAGGATCTTAAAAAAGAGAACATCACCCTCCATATCAGCCACTCCCCCTTTCCCATCATCGGACTGGTTGACCCAAGGGCCTTTCTTCAGGTTCTGCTGAATCTTATTACCAACGCAGTGGCGGCCTTAAAGGATGTTGAAGACAAACAGATCACCATCTCCATGGGGAAGGAGGAACACGGTCCCATCACTTTCAGTCTTGCTGACAACGGATGCGGCATGGATGAAAGCACTGTGAAGAACCTCTTTCGTCCTTTTTTTACCACCAAGGAGGAGGGTACCGGACTCGGTCTGGTCATTGTCAAAAAGATGCTCGCCAAAATGAACTGTTCCATAGAGGCACAATCCTGGAAGGATGAAGGAACTCTGATACAGATCATTATCCCGGAACCCTGATTGCCGATCCTTCCCGGGCAGGTAAGGGGGGGGGTATGTGAACTACAGTTCCAAAAAGAGGCAGTGATCCCCAAAAAAGAAAACGTTCCGCCTGCCGGCAGCAGATCCACACCGGAGCCACAGGTTACAGGATAAGTTGATGGAGTCACCCGAAAGAACAGAGCTCAGAAACCTGTGATTTTCACCTTTTTCTGGACAGAATGCTTGTTTCCATGGTAGTTTTCATGATATTTTTGAAACAGTCTTTAACTGGAGCAGCCGAATGAAAAAAGTCTTGATCGTCGATGATGACAAAAGTTTTCTCCTGAGCCTGATTGACGGCTTCAAAGCCTATGAAAATCAGTTCAGCATAACAACAGCAAATGACGGGCTAGAAGCGGTGAGTGCCCTCCAGGAACATGACATCAGTCTGGTACTCACCGACCTGAAGATGCCCAACATGGATGGCTTTGAACTGGTTGCACATCTCAGCAAGACCATGCCGGAAATCCCTATCATCGTCATGACAGCCTTCGGCACTCCCCAGATGGAATCCAATCTGCGGGAAATGGGCACTTTCCAGTACATCGAAAAACCCATCGATTTTTCCCTGCTCGTCGAAAAAATACTCAAAGGCCTCCAGCCCTCTTCTAAAAGCTTTATCAGCGGCGTCTCCCTCTCCTCATTTCTCCAGCTCCTTGAACTTGACAGAAAGACCTGCACAGTCACCGTACACTCCGGCGCTCAGAAAGGAATTATCTACTTCCAGGACGGTGAAATTTTTGATGCCAAATGGAACAATCAGAGTGGAAGCGAAGCAGCTTTTGAGATCGTCAGCTGGAAAAATGTCGAAATTGAACTGGAAAACAGCTGTTCGGTTAAGGAAGCAAAGATAACAGAGTCTCTGGGCTTCATCCTCCTCGAAGGCAGCAGACGGCAAGATGAAAACTCTGCTGCTGCAGAAAATGGCGGCACCCTCGACGACCTGAACATGGAAGACATAGACCTGGATCTCTCGAACGACGGTGAGCAGGCGGCGACCGTTGAAGAGGCTGCCACCCATGAACCGATACAGACCGAATCGAGCAACCCCATGCTGGATCAGTTCATCGTTATGCTCAGCTCTTTCCAGGGAGTGGACAGTGCGACAATCAGTGGCAAGGACGGAAAGATTCTTCACCAGTCCGGAAACCCGAGCAGCCACATCGCAAATTTCATCACCTATGTGGCTGTTGCTGCCGAACAGATCAAAATGGCTATCGGAGCGGCAGGCGGGCAGTATTCACTGTTCACCACCACTGATGGCGCCAAACTGCTTATCCTCTGCGGTCCCGAGGTTATTGTCGGAATGCAGATCAACAGCTCTGCGCCGCCGGAACCAATAGCCGACGGTTTACGCCCTGTTCTTAACAGAATCAGTCTCTCATAATAACCCAGGCATTTTCAGACAAGGATACGTTACAATGGATTCACTGCTTCAAGAAATCACCATGCTCCCCGGAGTTCTCGGCTGCTTTGTCTTCACGAATAAAAATGGTATTGCCGCAAGTAAAATGCCCCCGATTTTCAAAGACAACAGCATAAAAACCATCGGCAGCCTGCTCGCCCGAACCATGCAGATGGGAATTACGGCACAACTTGATTTCAGCGATATGGAAATCAAGTTCAACGAGTCCATGATCCTGGTAAAGCCCATAACAAAAGATGCCCTGCTGGTGATTATCGCTGAACCGGCCGCCAACAAGTCCCTCATTGTTATGACTTCCGGAATGATGCTGGCAGACATTGAAACTGCCATGAAGAATCCATCCCCGCAGGCAAAAGCACCTCCCAAGCCGGCCGCTCCGGCAGCCACATCAAAACCCAAGGCTCAGGCTCCGCCACCGCCCCAGGCACAGGCGAAAGAAGCGGAGATTGACGAGGAACTTGCCCCGGTTCTGGAAGAGCTCCGGGATGCACTTGCCCTTGCCATCGGTCCCATAGCACCACCCGTTATGCGGGATACCATAGAGGTATGGGCACAGCAGGTCGCCCCGACAATTGGCAACCTGCCTGTACTCAGCCAACTGCTCTGCCAGGAAATTGACGATGCTGAATTGGAAAAAGAGTTTATGGATGCGTTTAAAAGGATTTTAAGCTCTTCCTGAAGCAAAACAACACACACATAACACAAAAGGGGCTGTTGACATATCCTTGTCAGCAGCCCCTTTTTTTTTGTTTGTCCTGAGAACCTACATAAACTGAATCAGGCGGGTTCTGATCACATTCTCATTGGCTTCAATTTCAGCGATCACCTTGTCATCAAGGGCAGATTCCACATCGATGATATTGTACCCCACAGTGCCGTTGGACTCATTCTTGAAACTGGCGATATTCACATGGTTATCGCCAAGAACATTGGTGGCAAACCCGATCATTCCCGGAACATCCTTATTAATAATAATCAAACGGGTATGGACACTGGCTGCCGGGATGGACTCGATATTGGGAAAGTTCACGCTGTGGGTGATATTCCCGTAGCGCAGATACGCCGACAGTTCACCGACTGCCATGGTGGAACAGTTTCCTTCGGATTCCTGAGTGGATGCACCGAGGTGGGGGGTGGTGAGGATTTTGGGATGACCGATAACAGCGGGTGTTGGAAAATCGGAAATAAAGGCCTCAAGTTGTCCGGATTCAAGGGCATCCAGCACTGCCTGTTCTTCAACCACAGGGCCACGGGCATAGTTGACCAGAATGGAGCCCGGTTTCATTTTGGCAATAAACTCCGCATTGACCATTCCTCTGGTCTTTTCATTCACCGGCAGATGCAAACTGACGATATCCGCCTGGCTCAGGGTGTCACGCATGGCACGGGTGACGGTCACTTCCGGCAGCAGGTTATGGATATTATCAAGGCTTGGAAAGGGATCAAAGCCATAGACCCGCATGTAACGCTGGATTCCACCGTTGGCAAGACGAACGCCAATCTGACCAAGCCCAATAACACCAAGGGTTTTTCCGGCAATCTCCACTCCTCGAAAAGCTGCTTTTCGACGCTCAACCTCTGCATTCACATCTTCGGGGGGAACTTCTGTCAGGGACTTGCAGAATGCGATCCCCTGATAGATATTTCGCAGCCAGATACCGATCATGGGGAAAACCAGATCAACAACGGCATTGGCATTGGCTCCGGGGGTATTAAAGATACAAACTCCCCGTTCTGTTGCCGTCTCCACATTGATATTGTTCACTCCGGCACCGGCACGGGCAACGGCGAGAAGATCGGGATAGTCCTCAACCTTTATCTGTGAACTCCGGATAACTATGCCGTCTGGATTTGTGTCTTCGGGATCAACCGTAAAGCTGTCATCGAGTTTCTCCAACCCTTCCGGGGCAATGGCATTGATTGTTTTGATACGAAAAGAAGTCATATTTTCTCCTGAGTTCCCAGAGGGGGACATAAAATTGATAAAATTGAACCTTCTTTTACCGTATTTAAGCGGGAAACAAAACTGTTTTTTTACGGCAATTCCCCTTCCCGACTCGGCTAAAAATACTCCGCAGGAAGCAATGCTGTCTCCTGCAGTTGCAACAGACCAGGCTCCCGAGTCCGCAGGAAAACAAGACTTGCCGGATTGCTGCAGGAAAACCCGAGTTCCTGCAGACACTGGTCTGAAAATTCGTAGAATACGGACTGTTTAAAAAAGCGGTTACGGTTCTTTTTCTCATACAGCCCTGGAAGCGTCTCCGGAAGACCGCGGTACAGCCGATCCTTCAATATCTTTGGGGGAATTTCATCGGGGTCAGCCAGATACTCGGGCAGCACCCGCTGTCCGCAGCGCAGCCAGTCGTAGATGAGAAGCTCACGCAGAACCGTACTGTCTTCCCGACCCGCAACGGCCTCCGCAAGTATCCTGCAGAGCAGCTTTTGTGTTGCAGCCAGACTAAACAGCCGGTATGCATGGGAGAGTTTTGTAAGGTGCATAAAAAAGGCCGCACCATCATCGTCATTTTTGCGCAGATATCTCCACACAGAAGGAAAATAGCGGTTGTTGCAGAATTTTTCCACACACTCGGCAAACCAGTACAGCCGCTGCAGAGTCTCGGCATCCAGCCACCTGTTGCTGAGCACCGGATAAGGCGGTCTGTGACAACTGCAATAGCCATATTCATCAGCATTGTTTCTTATCATGGTATCCGGCAGCAGTTTTAAAAGACCCATCTGTATATAATGCGCTCCCGTGGCAAACAGATCGGTGAAGGAACGCAGAAAGCTCTCCTCCGTTTCAAAGGGAAGCCCCAGGATCAAATCCGCATGCAGGTGGATATTATTGCAGGCTGCAAGTCGTGCGACTGTCGCACAGGCTGCCTGCGGTTCAATCCTGCGTCTGATAGCATCAAGGGTGGGGATATGGGTGGACTGTATCCCTATTTCAAACTGAAAACGACCGGGCGCCACATCCGCCAGAAAGTCAAACATCTCTTCACTGAAACGATCCGGTGCTATCTCGAAATGAAACAGGGTCTCCCCTTCATATTCCAGGACAAGACGCCACAGGGCAAGTGCCCGCTCCGGGATATCATTAAAGGTTCTGTCCACAAAGCGCAGAATGGACGGCTTATGCAGCATTATCTGATCGAGTTCCTTCCGTACCTGCTGCAGATCCTTATGGACAGTGCCGTTCTCTGCAGAAGAGAGGCAGTAGGAACAGGAAAAGGGACAGCCCCTGGAACTCTCATAATAGATATTTCTGTTACGTAAATGTGTCTTGAAATCATCATCCCGATAGGGAGAAACAAATCTTTTATCCACCAGATGAAAAAATGACCCGCCGTACCGGGGTTTCATTTTTCCTTGAAGCAGGTCGGCATAAAAAGCGGCACCAACTGCCTCAATTGCCCCGGAGACAACCGTACACACATCCTCACCGACAGCCCGCCCCACCACCTCCGCCTGAGGTCCGCCCACCACCAGCAGACAGGATGGATACAGACTGTGAAGATCTGCGATCAGCTCCTCCACCCTGTCCGAATTCCAGACCGCAGCCGAAAAGAAAAGCGCATCGGGCTGCTCCCGGGAAAGCTCAAGCATTACCTCGTAGTAAGGGTCGCGGATGGTCAGCTGCAGGATCTCGGTGTGCACATCCGGGCAATATTCTTCGAGTTCATTGCGCACATAAAAGAGGGCGAGGGAAGAATGGGTGAAACGACCATTAATGGCAACAAGTTTAATATGCATATTCAGTGACAGTGAAAAAAAACGATGTTGAAGGTGAACAATATCTACTATGTTACCATAAGAGCAGGAACATTGCGTGACCGAATCTTCTTCCAGCAGCCCAAAGGATACTCCATGCGCCCCTTTTTCACCCGTCTCCGCACCCTTCAGATACACTTTTTTCTCTGCATTTCCCTCGTCTTTACGGTCGTTTCAGCAGCAGAGACAGACTATCAGCTCACTGTCCGTTTCGATCCGGAGCGGCATACGCTTCAAGGGGAAGCACACATACACTTTCCGGCAGGCAAAAAGTGGCAGCTGTTCACGGGGAATCTGCTCCTCCAGTCTCTTAGCATCCGCGAAGAGGGAAAAGAAGGTGTCCCCCTGCCGCTCCCGGCAGGAAACACGATCTCCATGTATGCAAGCCCGCTCAAACAGACAGTCAATATCAGATACTCCCTGCAGGTTTTGGCGACGGATCCCGACAACCGTATCGATAGGGATGGAATTTTTCTCACCAGTGCCTGGCATCCCCTTCCCGACCGAAACATGCGCTTTTCCCTGTCGGCATCCCTGCCATCCGGCTTTACCGGAATCAGCGAATCCGACACTGTGCCGCAGCAGGACGACAGCACCCTCAGCACATCTTTTTCCCAGCCGGTGCAGTCCATCCATCTTGCAGCCGCACCCTACCAGGTAGAACAGATACAGATACGTGACGGTCTCACCCTCTCCACCCTCTTTTTTGCAGAAGACAGGGATCTCAGCAGCGGATATCTGGATGCCGCTAAAAAGTACATACTTCGCTATGAAAGCGAAATCGCCCCTTTTCCCTACAGCCACTACGCCGTCGTCGCCAACCGCCTGCCAAGCGGTTTCGGCATGCCCACATTTACCCTTCTCGGACAGGCCGTTCTGCGACTGCCCTTTATAAAACAGACATCACTCGGACACGAAATTCTTCACTCCTGGTTTGGCAACAGTATCGAAGTTGCAGCAGGTTCCGGAAACTGGTGTGAAGGGCTGACAACGTATCTTGCCGACTACCGGTTCGAGGAAGAAAAAGGCCAAGGTGCACAAAAGAGAAAGGCTGCCCTTGTAAAGTATCAGAACACGGTCCATGCAGACACCGCCATCAGCCTGCAGGATTTTCACTCTGCAAGCCACAACCAGGCAATGGCAAAGGCTGCACGGGCGGTGGGCTATACGCGTGGTGCCATGCTCTTTCATCAGCTGCGGGGAATCATCGGGCCCGAATATTTTGCCCAGGGAATTCGACTCCTTGCCGCCGGTTTCCGGGGACGGGCTGCATCCTGGGAAGATATACAACAGGTCTTTAGCACGGCATCGGGGAAAAACCTGCAGACATTTTTCAGCGAGCAGCTCAGCCGCACAGATATACCACAACTGCAGCTGAGTACTATCTCTGTGGAGAGTACACAGGACAGCTCATCCGTCCGCTTTACCGTGGAACAGATGGGAGATGCTCCCTATACCCTGCTGCTCCCCATCCGGGTCACCGGTATGGACGGCACAACAACCTTTACCCGCCCCCTGACGGAGAAGAAAACAGAGCTCAGCCTGCCCCTCTCTTCTCCTCCACTCTCCATCAGTCTCGATCCTGACTACGATATCTTCAGGGGTCTGCAGCCCGATGAAACAGCAGCCGTCTGGTCTTCTTTCCTGGGGGCTGAACATCGCCTTGTTATAAGGGACTCCGATGGGGATAACGATGTGTTTGCCCCCCTTGTCCGCCATCTGACAAAAGAGGGGCTCACCATCACCGATTCAAAATCGATCAGTAACAAACAGCTGGCAGAAAACACAATCCTCTTTCTCGGCTCAAACAGCACTGCCTGCCGCTCCCTCTTTGGAGCACCGCAGGCTCTTTCCCCGGGATTTCATCTGCAGGTGCAGAAAAACCCTCTTAACGAACAGGAAACTGTCACCCGTATGGAAAGCAGCAGTGCTGTTGAAACCCTGGCAGTTGTCAGCAGACTCTCCCATTACGGGAAATATTCAACCCTCTCCTTTCACAACGGCAGGCTCCAGAAAAAGACAATCAGCCCCACAGATGCAGGGCAGAGATATGTACTGGAGACCCTTCCCGAAGGGGCATCAACAAAGACCGTTGACAGTTTTCAGAAAATAGTTGCCGAGCTTGCAAAAAAACGTGTTATCTACCTTGGCGAGAGCCACACCTCCCTGCCGGATCACCTTCTGCAGCTCCGTATTATTCAGGCTCTCAGGCAAAGGGGGCTTGATCTTGCTGTGGCAATGGAGATGTTTCCGGCAACAAGCCAGCAGGCCCTCGATGACTATGTGCTGCAGCAGACTGACATGGATGAATCAGCGTTTTTGCGGGCATCACGCTGGTTTAACGTGTGGCGCTACGACTGGCGTCTGTTCAGACCTCTTTTTAATTTCTGCAGAGCACAGGCAGTTCCTGTTTTTGGGATAAACGTGGAGAAAGAAATCGTCTCCAAAGTGTTCAGTACGGGGAACACAGACGAACTCAGCCAAGAGCAGCTGCAGACCATCGCCCCCGACAGAGACCTCATGATGGAGGGCTACCTGGAAAGACTGCGTGTGGTGCACGGATTCCACAGTGCAACCCCCCACGGAAAAATGAACAGTCTGGCAGGATTTGTCCAGTCCCAGGCTATCTGGGACGAATCCATGGCAGCAAACATCCATAAGCTTTTAGAGAAATACCCAAATAAAACACTGGTTGTTATTGCGGGCTCGCAGCACACCAGAAAAGATTCCGGAATCCCCCCCCGCCTCCTGCGGCGAATGAAAGTGGAACAGGCATCGGTGCTGAACATCTCCTCTGACCAGCCCCCCGCGGATCTGAAAAAACAGGTGGATTATTTCTTCCTGGCTGAAGAACAGTATCTTGAGGCAAAGGGGAAAATAGGAGTTATTTTAAAACCGGAAGAGGACGGCGGCAGGAAACAGATCAGAATTACCGGTATCAGTGATTCCGGCAAAGCGGCACAGGCAGGCATACTGAAGGATGACATCCTCACCTCCATAGGAGGACAGGCGGTAACCACGATGAATGACATCGGCATCATCATGATGGACTCCCGGGCGGGCGATCGACTGCAGGTAACGGTTTCACGAAAGAATGCAGCGGGTGAACAGGAAGAAAAAGAGCTCACCGTGGAACTTTCCGATCTCAGTAATGCACCTGTAAAACCTTAGCCAAACTTTGTGACACAAAACAAAAAAAACACCTCGCATTACAGTTACTTACCATGCATAAGGCCTTCACTATGGCACTACGTCTTTCGTTTTGTTGCAATTGTTGAGGCTTCACCGACATTTCCCTCAAAGACATGGCTGCGTTTGGGGAAACCGCTGCCATCAAGGACCAATGCCAAAGTAACCAAAGGACAGTCGGATCTTTTTTCCAATACGTTGTGATTCAACGATTCTGTAGATGTATATAATGACCACCATCTTTCTTTTTCTGGATTTGTGTTTTTCGAAAATACATGCAGACAGAATTAAATACTATTCGCACCTAGTCAAGGGTGAAACCTCACTTCATGGCACTACAAAACTGTTATTTTTTATGACACATTAAATATTACAGGACAAATATTTATGGAGTTCACTAACAATCAGCTACTTACAAGATTCATGAGAATCAATCTCGCAAAGTTGGGTTAATAACTATTGACATAATTCTGTCCGTTTTGTAGTAGTAGTTGCTTTGTAGTAGTTGTTTTCTTTGACATTTTACCAAAGGTCGTGGCTGGTAAGATACATATCTTTCCAAAGTACTTTTCCAGTTATTAGCTTAAAGATTGATCAATATACCCAGAACCTTACCGCAAAGAGATTTTCCCAATGAATCCACTTCATTTTTTGTTTCGAATAGTATTTATTAGCTTGTTGTTCACTTACTTCCCTCTTTCTGTCTATGCTGAAGACGTAGAGGATATTGCGGATCCTGGACAGATAACTTTCAGGTCACAGATATCTACAATGGACTTTGAAGAAATCGATCCTTATAGCGGAACTTTGTCACTAACCCATAAAGACGTATCTCTTCCAGGAAATGGTGGTCTTGATCTAAATATTTATAGAACGTACCGTACTGACCGGAGTACCGACTATACAGTTCTAGGTTCACGCTGGGATACTCATTTTGGTCGTATTAAGAAAAGTGGTGACAATCATATCATCATCGAGCTTCAGGATGGAACAGTCAATAGTGCTGTCAAAGAGAATTATGACAGCGCATTTCAAAGCTATTACATATATTACACAAAAGATTTCTGGAAAGTAAACATGCAGGGCACCCCAACTCTGCAGTTAACCGATGGGACGGAAATCGTTTTTGGTCGTGGCATGGGGGATGGCTGGTACTATGCAACCCAGATCAAAAGAAACAATAATACCATCACCATCAGTTATGTAGGAACAACCCGCCGTATTAATTCTATTACAGATTCAACGGGAAGAAGAATAAATTTTAGTTACCAACTTGTCGGTGGAGGTGTTTACCGCCTGAAAACCATTCGGGATTCCAACAATAACACCTTGGTTAGCTATAGCTATTCGGGTACTGGAGGAACAAGTGTCTTTGAGAGTGCCACATATCCAGATGGTGACAACTGGAATTATCACTATGCTGATTTTAGCATGGAAAGCGGCACCATATCCAAAAGAT
>JANTGG010000033.1 GCA_024763035.1 Desulfocapsa sp.
CAACCGAGGGTGGACAACGCCGTCTCCCGCGTATAATATGGCTGAGAAAATCTGGCTTAATGAGGGCCGATTTCGCTATTTCCTTCTGTGTGATTTGCTTTTTTAGAATCTTAATACTTTTCCTCTTACTTAAAATGTCTTAAAAGTCAATCTTAAAATAGTCTACAAAGACATTTAATCGCTTTTTTCTTTCATTTGTTGATCTATTGATCTATAGTTGACGTATGGATCAATCAGCTACAAATCAATTCCGTGCCGCACTTACCTATTTACTTGATCAGGAAGGCAGAGGTGCACAGGCACGCCTGGCCGATCTGCTTGGAATTGACCGAGGCTACCTCAGTGCCATTATCAGAGGTCGAAAACCTGGCTCAGAAGCTAAACGATGTCAAATTGCGACCCATTTCGGTATGGTCTACGAAGATATGCTTGTCCTTGGACGTCGCATTATTAATGGTGACGATGATCCCAGCCGAAAAGGCCAGACAGAAGATACCCATCCATCTCAGGAAGGTATTGACACTGATATTGCAGAAAACAGGGTTATTGATTTTAAGACTTCGCCAATAAACGGGTCAGAGCCGGAAGATGTTTCCAAAAAAATTATCACCCTTCTTCAAATGCTTAATTCGGATACGGTATATGCAGGGATACTGGATGGATTGCTTGACAGTTATCAGGAATCTGTGAGTACAGACCAAAAAATCCAGCAACTGGAAAAAGAGAATTTAGCTTTGAGGAATGAAATGAAAGAGATGAAATTACGACTCGACAAACTGGAGAGTCGCCCTGACACTGAAAAAGAAAGCTTACGCAAAACCGCCTGAAACTCCTGCCACGACCTCAATGGAAATACAGTGAAGACGGCAAAGTTGTCTGGGCTTTTGATTATTCAGATTTGAAAAAGAAAAAGCCGTATCAATGAGTTTTTTCATTCTGTTTTTGGCCCAATGAGCCTATTTTGTCGATAGCTGAAAGCTTGTGATCATGGAGCAGGTGGGTATAGCGTTGTACCATCTGCAACGTCCTATGCCCCAAAATATCGGCCAGTGTACGAATGTCAACTCCTGACATAATCAAATGACTGGCGGCAGTATGCCGGAGGTCGTGCATATGGATGTCCGACAGGCCAGCTCTTTTCTTGGCATGGTTGAACGCTTCCCTGAACCGTATTCCCGGCCTGGCTTTAACCCGAGCTGACTGAAGCTGATCTTCCTTTAGAAAAACTAGTTCTTCATCCTTCTCTCCTGCCAGCTGTTTTAAGCTTGAGAGTTCTCCGGCTAATTCTTTGGTTAAAGGTACCCAGCGGGGATCCTTATTTTTGGTATCCTGTAAAAAGATTATTCTCTTTTCCAAGTCTACCTGGTTCCAACGCAGTCCGGCAGCTTCTGAGGATCTCATCCCGGTATGAAGAAGGGCGAGCACATAATAATATAATTTTTTGTTTCTTGATTTACGGCAAGACTCCAGCAACTTTACGGCTTCATCTTCTGTGAGAAACCGTGCGCGGCCTCTGGGAGGTGATGGCCGTTCGATTTCTGCAACAGGATTGCCCACTGGAATTCCCCATTCTTTTTTCGCCTTGGTAAACAAGTGGGAGAGTAATACAAGTTCGAGACGTACTGAATAGACAGACACTTCCTGCATTCTTTCATCCCGATAGGT
This sequence comes from Desulfocapsa sp., assembly GCA_024763035.1. GTDB lineage: Bacteria > Desulfobacterota > Desulfobulbia > Desulfobulbales > Desulfocapsaceae > Desulfocapsa. The sequence continues at coordinate 1,666 of JANTGG010000033.1, forward strand.
GGCAACTATATTGGCATCAATTTCTCCAAGAGGTGTTTCAGCTCCAATTCGCTCCAATAATCTTTTTGCGCAGGCCTTTTCACGCATCTGGGTATTTTTTGCTTTTGCTGCAGAAATTGTTTTTAAATATCGATCCATGGCCTGATCCAAGGTAATACCCATAGCCAATCGTGGATCTTGATACCGGCGGTCTCTCATGTCCTGCTCAATACCGGCAGCCCATGCTATGGCCTCACCTTTGGTGTCAAACGTCCTGGCAACAGCCTTAAACCCTTTTCGACGCACAGTTGCCAGATAACTTATTCCACGCTTATTTTTCCGTTTTTCAATCCGGGCCATTTTTTTGCTCCATTTTTGCTCCATTTATTTATAAAAAGATAGCACAAAATGGCAAAAGAAAGCAAGGGGCAGGAAGAATGGGGAAGACAACAAAAAAGGCTTTACCCCGCTATTACTGGGATAAAGCCTTGTTTTTTGCTGGTGCCGGAGGTCGGAGTCGAACCGACATGATCATAAGATCGCTGGATTTTGAATCCAGTGCGTCTACCAGTTTCACCACTCCGGCATGTATTTGAGTGGAATTGCAGAAGGATTAATACCGCAGGTTGCTCTTTTCTGTCAAGGGAAATGAAGCCTCAAGAAGTTTCTGCAAAAACATCACGCAGATCATAGATATATTTCGCCCCGGACCAGATACTCAGCACCACAGAAACAACGATCAGAACCATGGCAATCACATGCTGATAAGGAATGGGCAGTAGTCCCACGGGGAAGATCAACAGACCAATTCCATAGTATTGAAAGTTCGCTTTCAACTTTCCCAGATTGTCCGCCGCCACCACAGTTCCCGTGGATGCAGCAAGACCCCGGAGTCCCGTGATAATCACTTCGCGACTGATAATAACCAGACAGAGCCAGGCAGGAATCCTCCCAAGGGGAATTAGCATCAGCAGGGCTGCGATTACCAGAATCTTATCTGCCAGGGGATCCATAAGCTTGCCGAGCACCGTTTCGTTTTCAAACTTTCTGGCAATATAGCCGTCCAGCCAATCGGTGAAAGCGGCAAAGGCAAAGACAAACCACGCCCAGAAAGCAACTGTGGTACTCTGCTCTAAAGAGAGAAGAACCACCAGCAGAGGCACGAGGGCAAATCGAAGCCCCGTAAGGAGATTTGGCAAAGTACGCAATGGATTCATATCCTGTCAGTCTCCATACTTGCGTAACTTCGTGTTAGTCGCAGCGATTTTCCTGGATGATCGCGGGAAATAGCCCCGATACCCCTTATAGGCAGCAAGGACCTTCTGCACATATCTGACAGTTTCCGGAATGCGTGGAATCCTGTTTATTTTCTTCACCAGGGTCGGTCCCGCATTATACGCAGCAAGGCTCAGCGGCACATTGCCGTCAAAAGTTTCAAGCATACTGCGGAGATAACGGGTACCGCCGTCGATGTTCTGGTGGGGATCAAACGGGTCACGCACTCTGAGTTCTCTCGCTGTTGCAGGCATCAGCTGCATCAGTCCCTGCGCTCCCCGTCTGGACAGAGCATAACAGTCAAAATTTGATTCGGTTTTGATTACCGCTTTAATCAGATAGGGGTCGACATTGTAACGCTGACTTGATCTGCTGATATGGTGATCATACGAGGAGGAATCTTTTTTTCTTCGCTGCCTGAGAGTTGCAGACCGTCTTGCCGGAGCACCACCGGGGCGTGTTGAGATCCCGGTACGGTTTCTTAGAGGACGGCAGTTTTCTGATGAGATGATATTTGTATAATGTGCCCTACCGGCAGAATCAATACACACATACATCCCGGCATTCGCCTCCGGCAGCAGCAGAAACAGCAACAGAGCTGACAGAAGGGGGATGAAAGAAACTGTTTTCCTATGAAACAAATTGTGTCCTATTTTTTTCTGGTTTCCCAATCGGCAAGGAACTGTTCAATACCGATATCGGTGAGCGGATGTTTTGCCAGCTGCTCAATGACTTTCAGCGGAATGGTGGCAATGTCGGCACCAATGGCGGCGGATTCCATAACATGCTGCGGACTTCTCACACTTGCGACAATAACTTCAGAGGTCATACCGTAGTTGCGGTACATGTTCATGATCTCACTGATCAGGTTCATTCCCGGAGTTCCGATATCGTCGAGACGACCGACAAACGGGCTGACATACGTTGCACCGGCTTTTGCAGCCAGCAGTGCCTGAGCAGCGGAAAAAACCAGGGTAACATTTGTTTTGATGTCAAGCGCTGTAAGTTGTTTGACAGCCTTGATTCCTTCCATAATCATGGGGATCTTAATCACGATGTTCTCACTCATGGCAGAGAGAACCTTCGCCTCTTTCACCATCCCGTCAGCCTCAAGGCTCACGACTTCGGCACTGATGGGACCGTCAACCACTTCCAGAATCTCTTTTAAAATCTGCTCAAAAGGTTTATCTTCTCTGGCAATGAGAGAGGGATTGGTGGTCACGCCGTCCACCATGCCCATTTCCACACCTTTTTTGATCTGCTCAAGATTTGCGGTATCAATAAAAAATTTCATTCTTTATCTCCTTGTTGACTGACAAATAGATCGCAGCATTTTTCACTGCAGAAATAGACAATATCTTTTTTATGTTTAAGGCGAATTGCCTGCTGCCTGGGAACCAGTTTATGACACACAGGATCCTCCACCAACACATCCGCCACCTTCTCTGAACGCGGTATATCCGAATGCTGTTCCGATTTTTCTGCACCCTTCTTTTTCCAGTCACCAATCAGTAATCGGTAACCAATGTAGAGAAGAATCGCTATGACAACGAGTTTAATAGGGCTCACAACAGTAGTATAGTCTCAACTTTTACGAAATGTCGACTGATTTCCTGTCCCAGGCCGATTGTTCAATATGCTGCACAGGGAGTTCAGCTGCCTTTATTTTCTGCAAAAGGTGCCGATACATCTCCCCTGCAGTTTTGTGCAGAACGGGATCGGAATGCTCCGGGTCAATCTCTGCCAGAGGGGCAAGAACAAAAAGTCGTTCAGCTATATGGGGATGGGGAATCGTCAACCTGCCTGTGGACAGAATCTGATCACCATAGTACAGGATATCCAGATCCAGTAAACGATCCTGATATCCGTCTTTACCACTCTTTCTGTCGCGTCCGGACAGCTTTTCCCTTTCCTGCAATACCTGCAAAAGATCTTCGGGGGAATAGTCCGTTTTCAGAATCCCCACCCCGTTAAGAAACTGATTGCTGCTCACCATTCCCACAGGTGCACTGGCATACGGATGCGAAAGGGTACCGAGCCGAATCCGCTCGTCTTTCCCAAGTTCGTACCAGGCAGACTGCAGAATCTGCTGGCTGTCACCAAGATTTGAGCCAAGTGCCAGCCAGACCGAAATCATATTTTCCACTCTTTTTCAGATACGTTCACAAATTCTCTGTGAATAATCGGTAACGTTCTGCTACAGATCCTGCAATCCCAGAACATCAAACATGGTGTACAGTCCCGGCTTTTGTGATGTCACCCAGGCAGCGGCTTTGGCGGCACCCTGGGCAAAATTATCACGACTGTGCGCCCGATGGGTTATCTCAATCCGTTCACCGGGACCACAGTAGTAGATGGTGTGCTCGCCCACGATATCTCCGCCGCGAACTGTCTGTACACCAATTTCTTCCACTGTACGTTCACCGATAATGCCGTTTCGTTCATAAACACCCACTTCCTCCAGGTTGCGATTGACTCCGGAGGCAGCCATTTCTGCCAGTTTCAGGGCTGTTCCGGACGGAGCATCCTTTTTCTTATTATGATGCAGCTCCACAATCTCGATATTGTAATCATCACCGAGAATGGAGGCGGCTTTGGCTGCTAGTTTAAACAATACGTTAACCCCGACTGCCATATTAGGAGCCTGTACACAGGGAAAATCATTACTGAGGGTCTTCAGCTCTGCCAGATTTTCCGCACTGAGACCGGTTGTCCCGATCACCATCGCCGTTTTGTGGGCAGCTGCTGTTTTTGCAAACCCCATGGTGGCAGCGTGGAAGGTGAAGTCGATAATGACATCCCCCTTATCAATGACCGCTTCAAGCCCCTCTTCAATGGTAATACCTGCACTTCCCCAGCCTCCCATTTCACCGGGATCACGTCCGATGGCAGGACTTCCGGAGGCCTCAAAAGCAGCTGCATAGTGTAAATCCGGATGCTGACTGACCATATATCCGATTCGCTGCCCCATTCTTCCTGCAGCGCCTGCAATGATTACATTAATCATTTCCTTCTCTTCCTTTCCTGAATTTTCTTTTGCTCTCATGCCTGCCCCCTGCAATCTCGCAAAAGGGGCTGCTTCCTGATTTTACAGCAGGCCTGCCGCTTTCATTTCCTCTGTTACAGTGGCAAGTGCCTTCTCGTCAATGCCGGTGAGCGGCAGACGCGGCAAACCGTCTTTGACCTTGCCCATCAACTCCACACCCTTTTTAGCGGGAACCGGATTAGGGGCTGCAAACATGGAACTCATCAGGGGGAAGAGTTTGTAATGGATCTCATTGGCCTTTGCGATATCCCCGGCAAGAGCCGCCTCCATCAGGTCTGCCATTGCCCGTGGATGGACATTGGACGTTACCGAGATCACCCCTTTACCACCGACAAAAACGGTGGGCATGGAGGTGAAATCATCACCGGAGAGAACGATAAAATCATCGGGACACTGGCGGATCACTTCACTGATCTGCTGCAGAGAACCGCTCGCCTCTTTCACACCGATAATATTTTTCAGCTCTGCTAAACGGGCAACGGTTTCGGGCAGCATATTGATGGAAGTACGGCTGGGAACATTATATAAGAATGTCGGGATATCCACAGCTTCTGAAATTGTTTTAAAATGCTGATACAGACCTTCCTGACTGGGTTTATTGTAGTATGGAGTCACAGAAAGGACAGCATCGGCACCACTTGCCTTGGCACTCTCGGTGAGTTCGATGGCCTCGGCGGTATTGTTGGCACCGGTACCGGCAATAACAGGGACACGTCCCTTCACTGTCTGCACAGTGAGTTCAATCACCTTTTTATGCTCTGCAAAACTCAGTGTCGCAGACTCTCCGGTGGTTCCGCAGGGAACAATACCGTGAGTTCCGCCGGCAATCTGAAATTCAATAAGATCTATAAGACCCTGCTCATCAAGCTCATTATTGATAAAGGGGGTAACAATCGCAACTATCGCACCGTGATACTTTTCCATGACATCTCCTGACATTCTCTCTATGTTTTTTTATTCGTTACTTTTTTATCGTGATTCCCAACAAAGCACAGTTAGAAAAACTATTCCATGGCCTCGGCAGTTAACTGACCGATATAAATAATCCGTGCCGGTCCCTGAAGATACACATTCTCAGCACTGCCGTCGTCCTGCAGGTCAAAGACGATTGTCAGTTTTTCACCGCCACTGGTAGTTACTGTAACAGGCGAAGACACAATTCCTTGAGCTGCGGCAAAGATGGCTGACGCCACTGCTCCCGTGCCGCATGCCATGGTCTCATCTTCCACACCCCGTTCGTAGGTTCGTACCCGTATTCCGCCGTCGGAAATTGGCTGCACAAAATTCACATTACTGCCTGCCGGCTGAAACAGCTCATGAAAACGGATGGTCCTGCCCCAATCCTTAACGGGAACATCTACCCCCTCATCCAGAAAGAGCACCGCGTGGGGCACACCGGAGTTCATAAACAAAACATCCCGCATTCCACCACCGCATTCCACCTCGAGTCCGGTACGAAAATCCACAGGTGGAGTCATCAGCAGACTCACCTCGTCATCATCGAGGATCTCTGCCTCAATGATTCCGGCAAGGGTCAGAAAAGACATCTTCTTTTCTGCAATCCCGCGGGCATAGGCAAACCGTGCAGCACAACGGGCACCGTTTCCGCACATCTCCGCCACAGAACCGTCACCGTTATAAAACCGCCATGTGAAATCTGCTTCCTGTGAAGTTTCGATAAATATCACGCCATCGGCACCCACAGAAAACATGCGCCTGCACACCTGACGCACGAACTCAGACTGTTTTTCAACAGGAACCACCGTTCTGCGATGATCAATAACGATAAAATCGTTACCGGTACCGCTCATTTTGGCAAAGGATACCGGAAATTCAATATCCATCAACTCTCTCCTGTAAATTCGGGGATACTCTCACCCTGAATAAGTGATTCCACTGTCTCCCGTTCACGAATGACAGCAAATTCCTTTCCGGAAACCATCACTTCTGCAACCCGTGGTCTGGAGTTATAGTTGGATGCCATGGTAAAACCATACGCTCCGGCACTCATAACCGCCAGCAAATCACCCTGACTGACTTCGGGGAACTCCCGGTCTTTTGCAATAAAATCACCAGTTTCACAGATGGGTCCCACAATATCAACTATTTTCCTGCCACCTGATTTTTCCACAACCGGCTGTACCCCGTGGTACGCATCATAGAGACTGGGACGGGTCAGATCATTCATCCCGGCATCCACCACGACAAAGTGTTTTTCCTTCTCGCCGCCGCGATTACTTTTGGTGTACTGTACTTCGGTAACCATAATCCCGGCATTGCCAACTATCACCCTGCCCGGTTCAAAGATCAGCGTTGCCTCAAGGTCTGCAAGCTCCGCTTTAATATCTTTGGCATATTCCTGCGGATGGGGCGGTTCTTCATCATCATAAATAATCCCGACACCACCGCCCAAATCAATATATTGAATGCCTATCCCCTTCTCTTCCAGTCGCTTCACAAAATCTTTAATCTTGCGCAATGCTTCTATAAAGGGGGAGATCAGAGTGAGCTGGGAACCGATATGACAACTCACACCCAGCACCTTGATATTTTCCATTCCTGCCGCCTGTTCGTACAGCTCAGCCGCCTCGACAATGGGAATACCAAATTTATTTTTGGCAAGCCCTGTTGAAATATAGGCATGGGTCTTGGGATCAACATCCGGATTCACCCGAAACGAAACCGGTGCCTTTACACCGAGCTCTGCCGCGACTTCATTTAACCGATACAGCTCCTGCTCCGATTCGACATTAAAGAGCAGGATACCCGCCTTTAATCCGTAGTGCAGCTCATCTGCACGTTTGCCAACCCCTGAATAAATAATGCGTTTGGGATCAATCCCAGCCTGCAGAGCACGATATAACTCTCCACCGGAAACAATATCAGCTCCACCACCAAGTCCTGCAAATAATGAGAGGATACCGATATTGGAACAGCTTTTCACGGCAAAACAGGTGAGATGGTCAATGTCTTCAAAACTGGAATCAAACGCCTTGAAATGACGAACAAGTGTTGCCTTTGAATAGAGATAAAAGGGCGTACCCACTTCTGCTGCAATCTCACTGACAGGCAGATCCTCACAGTAGAGGACACCGTTTTTATATTGAAAATGATTCATAATAATTAGTGATTTCCATCAAAACACAATTAATCTGGATTTGATGCAGGAGCTCGCCCCTGCGAGCAATTCAAGGTGTTGCCAAACCTGGAAAATCGCTCGCAGGGGCAAGCTCCTACAGTTACAAGCTGCTGTTATTTATCCACAAATATCCTCAAGTGTTCCATTAATGACGGACACTGACTTCACGGGAATTCTCGCTCTCGTTGGCGGCAGCTGCCGTATCATAGGCGGTAACCGTATAGTAGTAGCTGGTACCGGCCACAATGCCGGTATCTTCAAAAATGGTGTACACTGCAGCCACATCGCCGATAAGCTTTCCCTTGCTCTCATTGGCAGCGCGACGATAAATGCGATACCCTTTCACATCGGCATCCCGCGATTTATCCCAGAAGACCTTGATGCCGCCGGTTGTTTCCACCACGGTTACTCCAGTGGGAGGAGCAGGAGCCTGCTGATCGACGGGAACTGCCGTCGCCACCCCGGACAAGCCGCCGCTTACGGCAAACTCGCCGACCATGAGCACCGACTGAACCTGATATGAGTACGCCACGCCATTTTCCAATTCCCGATCGGTGAACCGGGTTTGTGCCACAGGGGCACCGACATCCATAAATGGTCTGCCGTCCTGACTCCGCTGCACCTGGTACAGAACAGAATATTCGGTGGTTCGTCCATCTTTCAGCTGCGTCACCGGCTGCCAGCTGAGGTTTACCTCCGAATCAGCCGCCTGCGCTGCAATCCCCTCTGCCCCTTTTGCCGGAGTATGCCAGACAAAAGAAACAATGTTTGAATCCGCACTGGCCGCCCACCAGCTGGTCCGTGCCTGTACCTTGAAAAAATACTTGTGCCCGGAACGAAGTAAAGCCGTTTCATAAACTCCGCGCCTGTCGTTCTCCGGGTCGACAATGCCACCGGCAACGGCAACAGGCTCTCCAAAGGGAATGGGACAGGTGGCACAGTAATCATTCACAGGAACAACTGCCCGATACACATCAAAGGTCATGATATCAGTGAGGTCTGTTCCCTTGATGGTCTCTTTGGGGAATGTCCAGCTCAACGTCACCCCTTTATCACTCACCGCATACCGCAGATCTTCAATGGCACGTGGTACAATGGCATCCGGAGGTACCGGTTCGGTCTTGTAGCCGCAGCCCCCAAGCAGAAAAAGTGTTCCCATAAGGAATAATGTTCCAGCTACCTGTAATTTAGATACCATCATCAGTCTCCATTCATGCCGTACTCCCTGATTCCTGTCACAAAAAACAGGAGAACTTGAGAGTCATTTATAATAAATTCATTGCAAGTACCACCAGACAGCGAATGCAGTGAGACCTTCGAGCTATCTACACCGATCCCACTTCGCCTCTACCAGTGATAGACATCAGCTGTTCAGCTTTCGTCACCGCTTCTTCCACTCGCACCCCTGCTGTTCCGCCGGTGGAGATCCTGGAATCAACAGAACCTTCAACACTCAGTACTTCAAAAACATCCTTGTCGATAACGCTGGAAAACTCCCGCATCTCGGCAAGGGTTAAATCAGTCAGTTCGCATTTTTTCTCAATACAGGCAGCAACAGCCCGTCCCACGATGCCATGGGCATCACGAAAGGGAACATTATGCAGAACCAGATAATCGGCAAGATCGGTGGCAGTGATAAATCCGGTTCGAGTCGCCTCTTCCATCGCATCCGTGTTGAACCGGAGATTAGCAAGCATTTCAGCCATAATGGCAAGGGATGCCGATGCGGTATCAACGGTATCAAAAACCGGTTCCTTATCTTCCTGCAGATCCCTGTTATAGGTGAGCGGCAGCCCTTTAATCAGAACAAGAAGAGACATGAGACTGCCCACCACCCGACCGGATTTTCCACGAATCAGCTCCGGGATATCCGGGTTTTTCTTCTGTGGCATAATGGATGAGCCGGTACAGAATTTGTCGGCGATACTCACAAAGGAAAACTCCTGACTGGACCAGAGCACAAGCTCCTCCGAGAGCCGGGAAAGATGCAGTTGAATCATGGTACAGCAGGAGGTAAACTCGATGGCAAAATCACGATCTCCGGAGGTATCCATGGAGTTTGCCGTCACCCCGTCAAATCCAAGAATTTCGGCAACCTGTTCCCGGTTAATGGGAAGCCCTGTCCCCGCCATGGCGGCAGCACCAAGGGGCAGAATATTGATCCGCCTGCGGCAGTCGAGAATGCGCTCCCGATCACGTCCGAACATCTCATAGTATGCCATCATGTGATGGGAAACCAGCACAGGCTGTGCCCGCTGCAGATGGGTGTAACCGGGCATGATCTTTCCCATATACTCACGTGCCAGAACCACAAACGCCCTGCGGATATCATCGAGCAGTGCAGCAAAACGGTCACACTGATCACGCAGATAGAGACGAAAATCCAGGGCAACCTGATCGTTTCGGCTGCGGGCAGAGTGCAGTTTGGCACCCGCCGGACCGACGGCATCAATCAGTGCCTTTTCGATATTCATATGAATATCTTCCAGCTCACTCTTAAAAGTGAATGTGCCCGCTTCGATGCTGGACTCAATGGCAGTCAGTCCTTCAACGATGGCATTCAGTTCATCTCTGCTGAGCAAACCGTTTGCGGCAAGCATGGTCGCATGCGCCTTACTGCCCATGATATCATAAGAGTACAGACGCTGATCATAGCTGATGGATTCGGTGAAGGCTTCCACCGAGGCAGCTGTCGACCCGTCGAAACGACCGCCCCAGAGTTTTTTTGATTTTTGATTTTCCACTTTCTGCTGTTGCCCTACTTATTCTGCATGGCGGCAATCTGCAGGCGAAGTCCGTTCAAACGGATAAAGCCACCGGCATCTGCCTGATTATACACATCATCTTCTTCAAACGTGGCAAAACTTTCCTGATACAGGGACTGTTTTGATTTTTTCCCCACCGAAACACAGTTCCCCTTGTAAAGCTTCATCCGCACCGTGCCGCTGACCGTCTTCTGAGCCTCGTCCATGGTCACCTGCAGCAACTCCCGTTCGGGAGAGAACCAGAATCCATTGTAGACCAGTTCGGCGTAACGGGGAACCAGGGAATCACGAATCCGCATCACCTCACGGTCCATACACATGGTTTCCAGATCCCGATGGGCATTGCGCAGCAGTGTACCGCCGGGGGTTTCATACACTCCACGGGATTTCATGCCGACAAAGCGGTTTTCAAGAAGATCCAGGCGTCCCACTGCATTTGCTCCGGCGACTTTGTTCAACGCCTCAAAAAGCGGCAGGGGTGCCATGCGTTCTCCATTGATGGCAACCGGATCACCGTTTTCAAATTCGAGTTCAATATAGGTCGGTTTATCCGGTGCCTTCTCGGGGGAGACGGAGAGTTTATACATGTCCTCATCCGGCTCATTCCACGGATCTTCCAGAAGCCCGCCCTCAAAACTGATATGGAGGATATTTTCATCGGAGCTGTATGGGTTCTTTTTACTGGTCGGCACCGGGATATTATGTTTTCTGGCAAACTCCTCCAGCTTTGTCCGGGAATTCAGATCCCAGATGCGCCAGGGAGCAATAATCTTCAGGGCGGGGTCGATTCCGAGATAGGAAAGTTCAAAGCGTACCTGATCGTTCCCCTTACCGGTGGCACCATGGCTCACCGCATCGGCGTTTTCAGCATGGGCAATGCGCACCTGCTCCTTACCGATAATCGGTCTGGCAAGTGACGTGCCAAGCAGATACGACCCTTCATAGATGGCATTGCATCGAAATGCCGGAAAGATATACTCTTCTACAAACTCCTGGCGCAGATCGGAGATAATCACCTTCTCGGCACCGGTTGCCATTCCCTTTTCACGAATGGCATCCCAATCTTCAGTCTGTCCCACATCTGCGGCATAGGCAATAACCGGACATTCGTACTCCTCTTCCAGCCATTTTAAAATAACCGAAGTATCCAGACCACCGGAATAGGCGAGCACTATTTTCTTCACATCCATTTTATTCTTCTCTCCCTCCGATCATTATCTCTAAAATTGCTTTATGCATGTGCATCTTGTTTTCCGCCTGATCAAAGGCAACACAGCGATCCGATTCCAGAACCTTTTCGGTTATTTCCTCTTCCCGATGCGCAGGCAGACAGTGCAGAACAATGGCACCGGCCGGTGCTTTTGCCATCAGTTCGTCGTTCACCTGGTAAGGTTGAAAGATGGCAAGTCGTTCTTCCTGCTCATCTTCCTGTCCCATGGATGCCCAGACATCCACGTTGATCACATCTGCTGCCGCCACAGCTTCTTCGGGACTGCGGACAAGGCGGATCGGTTTTTCAGCCTTTTCCTGTACATTTTTCAATATCTCACTGTCAGGATCATAGCCTTCCGGGCAGGCAAGGATCAGCTCGAAACCTATACGTTCAGCCGCCTGAATCCAGGAATTTGCCATATTGTTACCGTCACCCACCCAGGCAATCTTCTGATTTTCGATACCACCCTTCTTTTCAATCACTGTCATCACATCGGAAAGAATCTGACAGGGATGATGCAGATCGGTAAGAGCATTAATCACCGGAACTGACGAATAGGCAGCAAGTTCGGTCACAACGTTCTGACCGAAAGTACGAACCACCATGCCGTCCACATAACGGGACATAACCCGTGCCATATCTTTTAAGGGTTCGGAACGGGCAAGCTGGGTATCACGGCCTGAAAGAAAAATGACCTGTCCGCCCAGACCATACATTGCGGCTTCAAAGGAAACCCGGGTGCGGGTGGAAGGTTTTTCAAAAATCAGACCGACGCTTTTACCCGCCAGCTGCTGATGCTTGACACCGTCCAGACGTTCTTTTTTCAACTCAATGGCGCGAGTGATGAAGCCGGTGAGTTCTTCTCTTGTAAAATCTTGTAATGACTGTAAATGCAATGGCATGAGCTTCTTTCGTTCACGGACAAAACAACAGTTCTGCCCTTATAGATAAATGCCCCCTGACCCGATTGGCCCACATAGTGATTTTCAAGCTGTTTTTCAATCACTTATCCCGACATACCACATTCGCTGCCGGGATTCATTTGGGGAAAGGAATCATATTTACCCAAAACTTGCACGTTTTGCAAAGACTTTTACTTAACTCTCATATTCTGCGAGAATTTCTCCTAAAGCCGACAGTAATGTGTCAATCTCCTCCCTGCTGATGATAAGCGGCGGCAGAAAACGCAGGACTTTATTCCCGGCAAAGTTGATCAAGACCCCCTTATCAAACAGCTTGCGTACCATTTCAGCACCGGACTCAATACCTTTTTCGGTAAGAACCAGTCCGCGAATCAGTCCCATCCCCCTTGCCCCTGTTGCAACAGACGGGAAACGGGCGGCAAGATCTTCAAGACCTTTCTGCAGATAATCACCTTTAGCGAGTACTTCATCCATAAAACCGTCGGCAAGCATAATCTTCATAACAGCCACAGCTGCGGCACATGCCACCGGATTACCGCCAAAGGTGGAAGCGTGCGTCCCCGGTACAAATGATGCGGCGAGTTCATTTCTGGTGAGCATGGCTCCAATGGGCATCCCGTTGCCAAGGGCCTTGGCAAGGGTCATAATATCCGGCACAATCCCCAGTTGTTCATAGGCAAACAGTGAGCCGGTACGCCCCATTCCGGTCTGAATTTCATCAAAGATAAGCAGCAGGTCGTGATTGCGGCAGAGCCTCTGCAGCCCCTGCAGGTATTCCACATCGAGGGGACGCACGCCGCCTTCACCCTGCAGCGGCTCACAGAGAATGGCACAGGTCTGGTCGGTGATCATCGCCTCCAGGACATTAAGATTGCCAAAAGGTGCATGGGAGAAGCCATCCGGCATGGGTTCAAAACCCTCATGAAACTTCGGCTGACCCGTTGCCGCTACGGTGGCAAGCGTTCTACCGTGAAAGGAACCGGCAAGGGAGATAATCCCATATCGTTCCGGACCGGCACAGATTCGTGCCAGTTTAATTGCCGCCTCATTTGCCTCTGCCCCGCTGTTGGCGAGGAAGATCCGGTCGGCAAAAGAATTCCCGGTCAGCAGTTCGGCAAGCTCCGTCTGCGGTTTGGTGTAGTAAAGATTAGACACATGGGTAAGCGCTGCTGCCTGCTCACAGACAGCTTTCGTAATATCAGGATGACAATGCCCCAGACTGCAGACAGCAATGCCTGCCAGACAATCCAGATAGGTATTGCCGTCGGCATCCGTCAACGTACATCCTTCACCTTTCACCATTGCCGCCGGATATCGTGCGTATGTTCCAATAAACACCTGATCGCTCCTCTCTGCCAGACTGCTGTTTTCTTTATTCATCTATACCTTTCTCCGTGTCAGTTCCGTTCAAAACATCTCTATTTAACAAATGAAAGCCGAACATGCCTTTGAATATCTCATATAATCATGTAATTGATTAGCATCAAAGCACAGTTAACCTGGATTTGATGTAGGAGCTCGCCCCTGCGAGCGATTCAAGGTGTTGCCAGACCTGGAAAATCGCTCGCAAGGGCGAGCTCCTACAGTTCCATTTTACATTGACCTGAGCTTCGGTGCTAATCATGATCATATAAATAACGCAAGAGCAAATCAGGTGAAGAAACCGGCGACACCGGGGTCCTTCCAGGCGGCGGCTCCTGCATTACCTGTTCGTCCCTGCCGATTTTTTCGTCTATACGATCTCAGTGCCAATCCCGTCACGGGTGAATATTTCCAGGAGGATGGCATGTTCGACTCTGCCATCAATGATATGGGTCTTCTTTACTCCACGACTGAGTGCATCGGCACAACAACGCACCTTGGGAATCATACCGCCGCTGATAACTCCATCCTCAATGGTTTTTTCCAGCGCATTCTGCTTCAGGGACTGCATCAGGTTTCCTTCGTTATCCTGTACTCCGGCAACGTCCGTCAACAAAATCAGCTTGGCAGCCTTTAGCTCACCGGCAATTGCTCCCGCCACCAGATCTGCATTGATATTAAATGCCTGCCCGTCCTCACCAACCCCTACAGGGGCGATGACCGGGATAAAATCCTGCTGATCAAGTGCCCGCAGGACTTCCGGGTTTACATGGGTCACCTGTCCCACCCGTCCAAGGTCAATCAGTTCCGGGGGAGCATCCTTTAACGCCTCATCATTCTTCTTGTTCACCTGCAGTTTTTCAGCACAAATGAGATCAGCATCACGACCGGAAAGCCCCACGGCACGACCGCCGCAGTGATTAATATTGCCGACAATCTCCTTATTTACCTTACCAACCAGTACCATCTCCACCACACTCATGGTCTCGCCGTCTGTCACCCGCATCCCCTGTACATAGCTGGGTTCGATGGAGAGCCTGTCAAGCAGCAGATTAATCTGCGGACCGCCTCCATGGACAATCACCGGATTAATACCGATATGTTTCATCAAAATAATATCGAGAGCAAACTGTTTTTTCAGGTTTTCATCCACCATGGCATGACCGCCGTATTTGATCACCACAGTCTTATGTCGAAATTTTTGCATATACGGAAGAGATTCTATCAATCCTTTGGCCCTGTCTATACTTTCATGCATTCCACAAATCCTCTATTTTCATTCAAATCAATTATATACAACGCTACTACACAGTGTTGATTTATTCTACCGACTCGACCAGGTGAAGTAAAGAACTCTTTCTTTGTAAGCCGGACACGGGAATTCTTTACTTTTTCTGAGGCTCTGTTTATTATTAGGCGTAGTATTTGCAACAGTGCCGCTCGTTGGCTGCAAAAACGTCTTTTCTTCTCTCATAAGGAGTTTTTTTGTGATGGGTAAACATAAAACGATCACCTGCATTTCCCTTATTGTATGGCTGTTGTGCTGTGTGCCGCTTCTTTTTGCAGCAAGTGCCCCCATTACCGTTGAAGCCGACCACATGACCTCCCTGCAGGAGAAGAACAGTGTTCTTTTCAAGGGGAATGTGGATGCCAAACAAAACGATGTCCGCATCCGTTCCGACAACATGGTCGTCTACTACACCGCCGAGACGGAAGGAAAAAAACAGGAAGTGGAACGTCTTGAATGCACTGGAAATGTAGAGATCAGCAAGGGTGGGTGGCTTGGTACCGGAAAAACAATGAATTATCTGGAAAAAGATCGGAAGGTCATTCTCAGCGGTGACGCCAAAGCCTGGCAGGACGCAAACCTGGTAACCGGTGAAACCATTATCTACTACCTGGACGAAGGACGGTCCGAAGTGGTTGCCGGCAGCGGCAAGACGACAACCCCCGGCGGCAAAAGCAGTAAACCCGGCAGGGTAAAAGCAACCCTTACCCCCCAATAAGTCCATGGCTCGACTGGAAACCGACAGAATCGTCAAGCGGTACCGTAACCGCACTGTTGTTGATGGAGTCAGTCTCCAAGTCAACACCGGGATTATCGTCGGGCTGCTTGGACCAAACGGAGCGGGCAAGACAACATCGTTTTATTCCATTGCCGGCTTTGTCAGACCCGAAGGTGGCAGCATATTGCTTAACGGCGAGGATATCACCGAACTGCCCATCCATAAACGTGCCAGAAAGGGGATTTCCTATCTCGCCCAGGAGCCTTCGGTCTTTAAGAAACTCACCGTCGAGGAAAATGTGCGAATCATTCTGGAGCCTCTGGGGCTTCCCAAAAATGAGATCAACAATCGAATCGATGAATTGATGGCGGATCTGAAAATTGACTATCTGCGGGAAAATAAGGGGCATGCCCTCTCCGGCGGCGAGCGGCGACGGGTGGAGATCATGCGGGCCCTTGCCACCAGACCGGATTTCATCCTGCTTGACGAACCCTTTGCCGGAATCGACCCGCTGGCTGTGGCGGATCTGCAGAAAATCATCATCGAGCTGAAAAGCAAAGGGCTGGGAGTACTTATATCGGATCACAATGTCCGCGAGACTCTGCAGGTATGTGATTTTGCCTACATCATGAACGCAGGGCAGATCCTTACCAGCGGTGTGGCAGACGATATCATCGAGAGTGAAGTTGCCAAGAAAATGTATCTTGGTGAAAATTTCAGTATGTAATTTGAAATTTCTCAGCACTATGGAACAACAGTGTTCAGAGCGGGAGATATTGAGATTCCAATGAAAAAAAGAAACCAATCGCCCTGAAGTATTCAATGAAAACACAGAGAAGGACTTTCCCTGTAATAATCCACTATGTCCCTTGAACTCCGACAACAGCTGAAGCTCTCGCAGAAACTGGTAATGACGCCCCAGTTGCGTCTTGCCATCAAACTGCTGCAGATGAACAGGCTTGAGCTTACCGACGCACTGCAGGCAGAGATTGAGCAGAATCCCGGACTGGAGGAAGACTTTTCCGTACAGGAAAAAATAGACAATCCGCAAAGTCTCTCTGCAACAAAAGAACCGACCACAGAGAAACAGGAACAGGATCTAACCGGGCAAGTCACCGCAGAAGACACAATCCCCGAAACAAACTGGGAAGATTACGCCAACACCTTTGACAGCAACCTCTCTTTTTCCCATGAAACACCACCGGCAGATGCCCCTTCCCAGTTCGATTTCATCTCCGAAAAACCGGGGCTCCTTGCCTATATTCAGTGGCAGCTTGCTCATAGCGAACTTGACCCGGACGAATGGGAAACCGCCCTCTTTATTGCCGGAAATCTGAACCGCTACGGCTTTCTCGAATGCTCCCTGGAAGAGGTGATGGCAGCCAGCAGCTGCGACCGCGATTCTGCCGAATATATCCTGGAAACCATTCAGGATCTCGATCCTCCCGGCATTGCCGCCCGTGATGTCAGCGAATCCCTGTATCTCCAGCTCGAACGTATGGGCCGGGAAAAAACCCTTGCGGCAACGATTGTCAAAGACCATCTCGACCTCCTGCAGACCAGGAACTACAAGGCCATCAGTAAACTCACAGGAAAAAAGCGGGCTGATATTATCAAGGCTGTGGATTTTATCACCAACGAACTCACCCCTTATCCCGGTCTGCCTTACAGCACGGAGACAACCAACTATATTGTTCCCGATGTCTACGTGCGGAAGGTTGATGGAAAATTCGTTGTGCGGCTCAATGAGGAAGGTGTTCCCAATCTGAAAGTATCTTCCGAGCTTCAAAAACTCCTTGAAGCCGAGGCGGACGCCCCCAAGGAGTCCAAACAGTACATCAAGGAAAAATTAAAAGATGCCGGATGGTTTATCAAGTCCCTGCACCAGCGGCAGCGTACCATCTATAAGGTAATGGAGAGCATTCTTAAATTTCAGTATGAATTCTTCGAAAAGGGTGCCACCCACCTGAAACCCCTTATTCTCCGGGATGTTGCAGAAGACATCGAGATGCACGAATCCACCATCAGCCGGGTCACTTCCAATAAATACGTACACACTCCCATCGGTATCTATGAGCTGAAATACTTTTTTTCAACAGCGATTCCACGGGATGGCAAAGAATCTCTGGCAGCAGAATCCATCCGTGAACGTATCCGCAAGATGATCAAAGAAGAAGACCCTTTCAAACCGCTGAGTGACAACGCCATATCTAAAAAACTTGCCGACAAAGATATCAAGATTGCCAGGAGAACGGTCGCAAAATATCGGGAACAGATGAAGATTCTGCCTGTGAAACATCGGCGGAAAGCACGGTAGGTTTGCGGTTTGCGGTTTGCGGTGTGGGGTGTGGGGTTTTGCTTTGATGCCTTTTTTGCCTTACTTTTCTTGGATTCTTTACTTGCCTGTAAATCAGGAACCTTCCCATGAGCCGCCTTGAACGTATCTATGCCTTTCATCTGCAGCTGAAAAAGAATCGTTTTCCCAATGCCCAGACCATAATGGCTGAGTTTGAACTCTCCCGTGCCACTGCCCATCGCGATATCAGCTATATGCGGGATCGGCTTCTCGCTCCCATTGCCTTTGATTCCAGCCGCAAGGGATTTTACTATACCGAGGATGACTTTTCCCTTCCCTTTGCAGATTCCCCCAGACTTCTCTTTCTTATGGGTCTGCTGAACAAGATGGCGGAAGAGGCGGGGCTCGGGGGCTTGCCTGAGATGCAGAAACTTGAAAAACGTCTGGGTGGCCTGATTGCTCCCGGGTATGATCGATTAATGGATAATGTGCTCTGCCGCTGGATCGAGATTGAATCCCTTGATTCATCCATATTTGAAACCATCGTTGAAGCGGTGGTAAAAGACAGCGTCCTTGATATTTCCTATGCCTCCATACGTGGAGAGAAAAGTGAGCGCAGCGTAGAACCTCAGCGACTGATAAACTATCAGGGACGCTGGTATCTGCTTGCCTTCTGCCGCCTGCGGAAAGGACATCGCCTGTTCCATATGGCACGTATTAAAAGGGCTGAAATCGGCAGGAAACGGACGGGTGTCAGCCATCCTGCCGACGACTCTTTCATCGACGAATCATTCGGTATATTTTCGGGAAAAGCCCTCTACCATGCCAGGATACAATTTACAGGAACAGCAGCAGAGCTTATCCGCAAACAGTTCTGGCACAGCCAGCAGATCATTGAAGAAACAGAGCAGGGAATCTGTCTTTCCCTGCCCGTGAATGATGACCGGGAAATCATTATGAAGATCCTGCAGCACGGTGCCAACGCCAAAGTCCTGCACCCGCCGTCCCTGCAAAAACGTGTTGCCGAAGAAATCCAGAAGATGGCAGCCTGCTACACGACAAGCTGAGCAGCACGCCCCGGCAGGCTGTCATCACAAGACCCTGTCTTCACCCTTTCGCACCCTGTCTGAAAACACCAGATATCTGAGCTTCGTTCCAGGACGGATGGAATCAAAAGGATAGCAGGTGAGAAGGGTCAGACTTGCCTGCTCAGTTTCGTCCAGATAGAGCGTATCGGCAGCTTGAACACTGCTCTCACGCATCCGGTAATACTGCAGTGTTCCATCCCCGGTCTGCAGGGTGAAGATATCTCCCGGCTGCAGATATTGCAGAAATGAAAAACTGCTGTCCCGGTGCCCCGCCAGGAGACAGTGTCCATCACTGCCCGGAGCACTGCTCATGGACACATGCCCCGGGCCAAATGCCAGTACCTCGCCATGCTCTCCTTCCAGAACAATCAGATCCACATCAAGACGTTCCATCCGTAAGCGTGCAACCGGCCAGGTATCCGCCCAGGGCCATGCCTTTGTCTGCTTCCCTGTTTTCACGGTCTCCTCAAAGGCCTGCTGCAGAAGGTATTGGGCAAGAACCGCCTTTGCTCTGATCCAACAGCCATCAGCAAGGAGAAGACCTCCGGCAGCCAGCAGAACAAAAGCGGTTATGCGCAAAAAATATGTTCTCATCACCCCTGCCCCTTCGCTCTGCCAGACAGCAGAAAAGAAAGAAGAAGCAAAAAGAGGCCAAGGAGAATATGCATGGCTGCCGGTGTCGCAGTCCTTGCCGTACCGCCGAATATTTTATTTTTCTGCCATCCTTTGGGCAGATTGCTTTTCAAAGCTGATTGCTGCAGTTTTTCTCTCTCGGGCCTTGATACCTGCTGCTCAACTGCCACAAGGCTTGTGTACCGGCTCACCAGATGGTGGGGCAGGGCAATTTCCAGCACCTTTTGCCGTACATCCTCCTTATCGGCACCACCATTCAAAGTATCCATCAGGCTGCGAATCCGTCTCCTGGCCCAGAGGGTCGCAATGCCGGGTCGTACAGCAGCAGTCGTAAGACCCACCCTCTCTTGCCAGAGTCCTCCTGCTTTCCGCCCGCTTACCTGCACACTTTTTATGTTTTCCGGCACCCGTAAAGCGACGCTAAGCACCTCCCCCTGATAGAGATCAGGCAGAGGATCAGGATGGACAGCTGCCCCGCTTCCATCACCGTCTGTGATGCGAATATCCGTCACTGCCGGATACTCCAGCTTTACAAACAGCTTTTCCATTTTTTCCTGCACCTCATCCACCTTTGCAATATAGGTAAAACTCCCCCGCCCCATGGCTGCCGCACGATTCATAAAATAGGAATTGGGAGCAGATCCGATCCCCACGGTAAAAAGCCTGGAACTCCCGAGACCGGCATGAATCTGAGCCAGCAACTGTGCTTCATTGCCCACACAGCCGTCTGTTAAAAACACAATCTGCCGAATACGGTCATGATCTGTTCTGCCGTCCAGTGCAAGTTGTAACGCCGGGGCAATCTCCGTCCCTCCATTTGCTGTTAAGGATTCCACAAATCCAATCGCCCGTTTTCTGTGCTCACTGTCTGCCGCCACTGCCGCAGGAAATAACCGGCGGGCTTTGGAATTGAACTCGATCACATTAAAGCGATCCTGCTTATGTAATCTGGAAATAGCAAGCACCAGTGCTTTTTGTGCCTGAACAATGGAGGATCCCGCCATGGAACCTGAGGTATCCAGGATAAAAACCAGTTCCCTTGGCGGAACCTCTCCATGTAAGGCAGCTTCCGGAGGGGTCAGCATCAGCAGCAGATAATTTTCCTTATCACGACTCTCACTGAAAAGTGCGGCATGGGGTGTCTGCTGTTTCTCTGCAGTCCATTCAAGGACAAAATCACGATCTGCCGCCACCTCTCCTGTAAAACGAATTTCATGTACTTTTTCCCTCACTTCACGAACACTGACACCGTGATAAAGACTCTCGATCTCTGCCACAGGAAAGCCCGCGGCAAGCTCCACCATCAGGCGTACCGGATTCAGCTTCTGTGTGCCGGAATTCACCGGAGGCGTAATCCGGGAAGCATCTTCCACCTGGTCCGTTTCCTGCGACCAGCCCGTTCCGGTAAAACTGAGCCCTGTCCCCGTTTCTCTCTCTTCCGGCAGGGGGCAGCCCGGAATATAGCGGGTTCCGACAACCATGGGAAAGCGAAGTGAGAACACGTCCCCATCAAGTCTGACCACATCCTGATAGGCTATCTCTACCTCCACCTCTTCTCCAGGTCCAATATTTGCCACTGCCACGGTGAAGATATTCGGGCGTTCCTGTGACAAAAGCGATGACTTCTTTCCATCTCGCTTTGCCTGTTCATATGTCCTGCGAGCCTCCCTTTTCTCCTTTATATCACCGACAATCACCCGCTCTCCAATGTGCATGGTGAGCTGATCCACAGCAGCCTCATCGGGCAGAGGGAAGACATAAATGGCCTCCTGCCACTGATCGGTATCATTTACAAAACGTTGACGAACATTGCTTCGCACCACAAGACCGCTCACATAGATCTCCACATCCTGTGACAGATGCGGTGCCGCTGTGTATGTTCCCTGCCCGGCACCCGCAAACAGCAGCTCACCCTGCCGCACTTCTTCCGGCACCATCTCCTCTGCTCCCTCACTGCCCGATGCTGTGCGTGCATCATACAAAACAGCAGCAGCCGTTAGCACCATCACCAATCCCACATAGAGAACACACAGGATATTCCCCGGATCCCGGATTGTCGCCTGTTTTTCGCCCTGTTTCATTTTCATCATTCCTCCAAGAGTGTGTGTTCTGATATCCTGCTTCACTTTCTTAGTTTCCAGTAAAACAGAGGAGTATGACAAAGGATGGAACAAAAAATGACAGTATCAGCAGGAAAAATGACAGATCGTGACAATCTCTGCTGAAACATGGCTAAACCGATTATTCTGTGCTATTTTACAGACATTATGAGATGATTTATTTCCTCCACCGGTGAACTGTCATGCCCTATTCCATTGCCCTTGTTGAAGATGACGAGACCTTGCGCAGCAACTATAGCCAGGCACTGATCCGGGACGGATACCAGGTTAGCGCCTACTCTTCCAGACCCGAGGCAAGTGCGGCATTTGCAAGAGAACTGCCCGATCTTGCCATCCTCGATGTGATGCTGAAAGATGAGATGGAAGGCGGCTTTGATCTCTGCCGCGAGCTGCGCAGCCTCTCACCCAGTCTGCCCATCATATTCCTCACTGCACGGAACTCCGATCTCGACCGGGTATCCGGCCTGCGGCTTGGCGCGTGGGACTACCTCACCAAAGACACAACCACCCTGGATTTTCTGCCCGTCCGCATCGCCTCACTCTTCAAAATGGTTTCAGCCATTCGGGGGACAGCAGACACAAATGCAGAAACTGTCCTTTGCCACGGCTCCATCCGTATTGAAAAAGAACGAAAACAGGTGAACTGGAAGGAGGAACCCGTCAGCCTGACACTCACTGAATTCTGGATTCTCAGCAGTCTGGTGCAGCATCCCGGTCATGTCAAATCTCACGATCAACTGATGAACGCCGCAAATGTCATCGTCACCAACAATGCCGTTGCTGCCCACGTCCGGCGTATCCGGGAGAAATTCAGGGAGACCGACCCCCAGTTCGACTCCATCCGCGCCGAATACGGCATGGGATATCGATGGATTGAAGAGTAAGGTTTCATGCGCATCTCCCTCCGTCTGAAACTCACCCTGCTCTCCCTGCTTCTGCTCCTGATTCCCCTGATCGGCTTCCGCTTCAGTGCCATCCTGCAGTCCAGCCTGATGACCAGCCGCCAGGACGCCCTGATGTTCACTGCCCGTGCCGTCGCCACCACCCTCGGCAACCGCCCCGACATCTTTGATCGGGAACTGATCCATTCTCTGGATCAGAGTCGGGATCTCTATCTCTTTCACCTCTCAAACCCGATACGCTTAAACGGCAAAACCGACGACTGGCAGCCGGAACTGCAGCAGTCTGAAGAATTCGGAGCAGAACATGTGCTCTCCTCCACCCACCCCTATTCACCGGATTCCCTGAGGTTCAGGCACATTGTGGGACAGCGGGGGAAATACCTGTACGCCCTGTTTTTAGTCGTTGACGACCATGTCATCTATCGGCATCCACATTCCATCTATCCCGGTAAGGCGGATCATCTGCAGATCGGCATAGAAGACCGGCAGGGCATCTTCTCCCGCTATCTGCTCGCCACTGACAAACCGGGCTGGGTAAACGGATTTCTCATGGAAACTGATCCCGAGAATCTGCTGCCCATTGCCAATGAGTCGAAGATCCAGGGCGTCTGGGCTGAAACTGCTGACGGATACAGCATAGAAATGCGCATCCCCCTCACCATGATAGGCAAACGGATTGCCTTTGCCATAGCGGATGTGGATGACAGCAGGGAACGAAAGGTTCAGACGGTAATCGGCACTGCCAGTCCCGATAAGATCGAAGATATGGGCTGGCTGCTTGCTCCCTCAAAAAAAATCGAATCCCTGTTAAAAAGTCTCGATTATCCCCATGCCCGTATTCGGGTTATTGATGAAAATAAAATCGTCCGGGCAAGGTTCGGCAGTCTCAATTCGCAGGAAGCTGCCGCAAAGACCCCGGAGGACGGTTTGAGCTACTATCTGCAATGGATTAACACACAGTTTGCTCCTGTCTACAGACTCTTTACCGAACAGTTTTCCACCACGTTTACTCCAGTACGGAGCCAGGCAAAAAAACTGGAACTTCAGGGAATAGAAGACGGTCTGCATGGAATATCAAGCATCACCCACTATCGGCTGCCGGATGCAAAAATTGAGGTGATGGCAGCAATAAGCCCCCTCTTTAACGACGACAGCGTCGTGGGGGCAGTGATTGTGGAACAGACAACAAACTCCATTCTTGCTCTGAAAAACAAGATGATAGAGGAATCCCTCGGACTCACGGTGCTTGCTTTTTTTATCGTAGGTCTGGGGCTGCTTCTTTTTGCCACCCGGATTTCCAGCCGTATCCGCCGTCTTCGTAATCAGGCTGCCGACAGCATCGGCAGCAACGGACAGATAACGGTTCTCCGACCGGTGAAGACAAAAGATGAAATCGGAGATCTGTCCAGAACCCTTGCCTCAATGCTCAGCCAGCTGAAAGAACAAAATGAGTACAGGGAGAAGATGGCGGACAATATAGAGCATGAGATGCGAACGCCCCTCGCCGGTATTTCCGCATCACTCAAGAATCTTGGCAAAGAACTCACGGAACCAACTGCCCAGGAAAGGGAATTAATGGCCTGGGCTGTCAGCGATGTACAGCGTATGGAGTCTCTGCTCACCGACATTCGCGACGCCACCAACCTGAGCGAGGCACTGCAGCGTGACTTCCCGGAAGAATTCAATCTCGCAGCCGCCCTCCCCCTCTGGCTGGAGCACGGTATCCGCCCCGGCTATCCGGATGTTGAGTTCATCCTGCAGACACCTGAAGAACCGGTGCTCCTGCACGGCGATCCTGACCGTCTGCGGCAGATGCTGGAAAAACTGCTCGACAACGCTGTCTCCTTCCACCATCCGGATACCCCCATCACCCTGCAGCTCAGCAGCAGCCGTAATAATGTCCGCCTGCAGATATGCAACCAGGGACCGTCCGTCGATCCGGAATCCATGGGGCAGATATTTAACTCCATGGTTTCCATCCGCACTCGTAAGGATAAAACACCGCATCTGGGGCTGGGACTGTATGTGGTACGGACAATTGTGGAGCATCACGGCGGCACTGTTACCATAAAAAATATGACCGGAGAGAAAAAGGGCGTCTGTTTTGTGATAACATTTCCAAAATAATCTCGGATGGGCTACATTTACGGATCAGATTTTCATAAGCAATCAGCCGTACAGCTACAGACATATTCCTGATTATCACTGAAGATCCGGTCAATGCCAATGAAACGGCAGGAGCTTATCCCTGCAGGCGATTGCACCATACTGCTGCACCTGGAAAATCGCTCGCAGGAGCGAGCTCCTACACCCAATGCAGTTTAACTGGAATGTAATACTAACCAGGAATGGCTTTGCTCAGCTGGCAGATACTGACGCCAATGTATCTGTTTGGAATTGAAATTTTCAGCAGTGTTGTAACTAAAAAAATGCGCACAGATATCGATTTGGCTGCCTTTAAAAAGCGGCTGCTGGAACGGCAGCGATCCATCACTGCCGATCGGGATGCCCAGAACA